>NZ_PTFE01000160.1:0-11450 GCF_002936975.1 Bradyrhizobium sp. AC87j1 | reverse complement strand
GGTGGGCCACGATCGCGGCCTGAGCCGCCCGCCGAGGGCGACCACTACAGACTTGGCTGGCAATTGCCGTAACCACGGCCCTTCTCCTGCCGTCCTCAACTTCAAAAGCCGATAACGCAACAGGCCCCTTGTGGGAGAGGGTGGCTCGCCGCGTAGCGGCGAGACGGGTGAGGGGTCTCCATCCTCACGAACTATCTTGCGAGTGGAGACGTACCCCTCATCCGGCGCTTCGCGCCACCTTCTCCCACAAGGGGAGAAGGAAGTGGGGGCCGCTCTCGCGTTCACCCCTGCCACCTCTCCGCGAACCGGTGCAGCGGCATGAACGTCTCGCACAATTCCCGCCCGAGCAGCGTCAGCCCATAGCCTCCGCCTTCACCCAGCTCCACGAATCCCGCCTCGCGCAGCTCCGTCAGCCGCGCTTGCAGCACCGTTGGTGAGGCCTCGTCGCAGGCGGTTCGTAATGCGCGGGAGGTGAGGGGCTCGCCGCGCAACTCCCACAATATTCGCAGGCTCCAGCGCCGGCCGAGCAGGTCCAGCAGCGCCATGATCGGCCGCCCGGTGCGCGAGCCGCGGACGCTTCCTGATGCTGCCTGTTTTGCCATCGCCGCCCTCTTGCGTCGTGCTACGGATAGTGTAGCGTATTGCTACAATAAATGTAGCAAAGGAGCCGGCCGATGTCCCAGTCCACGCCGCGCATCGCCCCGCTCACGCCGCCTTATCCCCCGGAGATCCAGGCGCAGTTCGACCGCATCATGCGCGGCGCGCCGCCGCTGGTGCTGTTCCGGGTGATGGCGGGACATCGCCGCGCCTGGGACAAATTTCGCGCCGGCGGCCTGCTCGATCCCGGCCCGCTCTCCCTGCGCCAGCGCGAGATCGTCATCGACCGCACCTGCGCGCTGAACAGATGCGAGTATGAATGGGGCGTGCATGTCGCGGTTTTCGCCGGGCCGGCGAAGCTCGCCGAAGACGAGGTGCGTGCCACAGTGCAGGGCGATGCGACGTCACCGTGTTGGTCGCCGGCCGAACAGGCGCTGATCGCAGCGGTCGACGCGCTGCATCACCGCGCGACGTTCAGCGATGAAGAGTTCGCCGCGCTGTCGGCGCATTACGACGAGCCGCAGATTCTGGAGATCATGCTGCTGTGCGGCTTCTATCGCACGGTGTCGTATCTGGCGAACGGGCTGCGGCTGCCGCTGGAGGAGAACGCGGCGCGGTTTCCGGTATAAGTCTCTCCCCGACATTGCGAGGAGCCCTTGCGACGAAGCAATCCAGACTGTTGCCGCGGCGGCAGTCTGGATTGCTTCGCTTCCGCCTTCGCTTTTCGAGCTTCGGCGGACAAGCCGCTCGCAATGACGAGTGGGGAGAGGGCGCTACGCCACGCCAGCCCGCAACAAATCATGCAGATGCACGATGCCCACCACCTTGCCCGCCTCGGTCGCGACCAGCGTCGTGATCTTGCTTGTGTTCAGCACCTCGATCATCTCGGTGGCGAGCATGGACGGCGGCACCGTCTTCGGCTGCTTCGTCATGATCTCGTCGACCGACGCCGTCAGCAGGTCGGGGCGCATGTGGCGGCGCAGATCGCCGTCGGTGATGATGCCCGCGACCTCGTTTGCTTCGTTGACGATGCAGACGCAGCCGAGGCCCTTGGCCGACATCTCGACCACGGCCTCCGACATCTTGGTGCCCAGGGGCTTGACCGGGATCTCGGCGCCGGTGCGCATGTAGTCGCGGACGAATTTCAGCATCGCGCCCAGCTTGCCGCCCGGGTGGAAATGCGCGAACTCCAGCGCGGTGAAGCCGCGGCCTTCGAGCAGCGCGATCGCCAGGGCATCGCCGATCGCGGCCTGCATCAGGGTCGAGGTGGTCGGCGCCAGATTGTGCGGGCAGGCCTCGCGCGCCTTCGGCAGCTCGATCACGAGGTCGGCGGCTTGTCCCAGCGAGGACGCCGCGTTCGACGTCACCGCGATCATGGGAATGGCGAACCGCGCCGAATAGTTCACGAGGTTCTTCATCTCCGGCTGCTCGCCGGACCAGGACAGCGCCATGATGACGTCGTCGGTGGTGATCATGCCGAGGTCGCCGTGGCCGGCCTCGGCGGCGTGCACGAAGAAGGCGGGCGTGCCGGTCGAGGCCAGCGTCGCGGCGATCTTGCGCCCCATATGGCCGGACTTGCCGAGCCCGGTGACGATGACGCGGCCCTTGGCGTTGCGGATCAGGTCGACTGCCTTCGCGAACGTCGCGCCGAGCGGGCCGCGCAGGGCGGCTGCGAGCGCGTTGATGCCGCCGCTCTCCGTCTCCAGGGTGCGGAGCGCGGATTCGACGCTGTCGGGGATGGGGCCGGATGATGCGGTCATCAGCGGTTTCGAACTCGGCATGTACTGGTCCAGGGAGGAGGGGCGTTCGCCCGGTCGGCGCCTCATTAGCACGCCGCGGCGGTGGAGGCGACGAGCGCGCCTAAGCCCTCAACCGGTCATTAACCATAATTGTTTTAACTCCATTAATGATGGTTCCCGCCAACCGGCGGAGGTCACCGTGAAAGTGTTTGATTTCGTTGGAGTTATTCCATCGTGGGGTCGTCTCCAGGCACCGGCCGGAGCAAACGCGCGCAGTTCCTGCGCGCGGCTTTGCCGTGCCTTGTGCCGGGTCTTGCGCTGACGGTCCTCGGAAGCGTGCCCGCGGCCGGCCAGAGCCTCACGCCCGATCTGTTCAATCCCAACCGCGGCGGCTTCGCCGCGCCCGAGACGCTGCCGACGCGCCGCACGGCGGGCGTGCCGCAGGCGCCGCCGGATGCGTTGCCGGCGCTGCCCGATCCCAATGCCGATCCGCGCAAGGCCCGCGAACGGCCGGCGACCTCGCGCGTCGGTCAGGTCCCGACCTACGGACTGCCCGCCGCCACCGGCGCGAGCAGCTCCGGCTATGATTCGCTCAACCGCAAGCGACAGCAACCCAAGCTCTATCCGGGCCAGCCGAAGCCGAAGCGCGCGGCCGGTCCCGGCTCGCCGGCGCCGACCACGGTGCCGCCGCCGTCGACGCTCGGCCTGCCCAGAATCGCGCCGCCGCCATCCGCATCCGCCAACAAGGCGCCGGTGCCGGCGGCGATGGCCGGCACCGTGCCCGGACAGCCGCTGCGCCGCCGCCTCAAGGCAGATGACGATGCGTTCGGAGCCGTCGGCGATTACGCCGGCAGTTTCCTGATCAAAGGCGGGCTCGAGCTCTCCACCGGCTACGACACCAATCCTGCGCGTCTCAACAAGCCGATCGGCTCGCCGGTCTACGTCGTCGCACCCGATTTGCTGGTGATGTCCGACTGGGAGCGCCACGCGCTGGTCGCCGATCTGCGCGGCTCGTTCTCCGGCTACACCAACAACATGCCGGCGACGATCGACGGCTTTGCCTCGCCTTCGCCGGTCGAGATCAATCGTCCTGACTTCACCGGCCATGTCGACGGCCGCCTCGACGTCGACCGCGATCTCAAGCTGACCTCGCAGCTGCGCCTGCGGCTCGCCACCGACAATCCCGGCAGCCCGAACGTGCAGGCCGGCCTGCAGAAATATCCGGTCTACGCCGCCTACGGCACCACCGTCGGCTTCGACCAGACCTTCAATCGTTTCCAGGTCGCCGCCGGTGCCACCGTCGATCGCACCGCCTACACGGACTCCAAGCTCACCGACGGCTCGACCTTCAGCAACGGCGATCGCGATTTCAACCAGTATGGCGGCATCGGGCGCTTCTCCTACGACCTCAAGCCCGGCCTGAAGCCGTTCGTCGAGATCCAGGGCGACACCCGCGTCCACGACCAGGCCGCCGACCGCAACGGTTATTTCCGCGATTCAAACGGCGGCTACGCCAAGGTCGGCTCGTCCTTCGAATTCTCGCGCATCCTCACCGGCGAAATCTCGGTCGGCTATTCCGCGCGCAATTACACCGACCCGCGTCTCAGCCAGCTCGCTGGCTTCCTCACCTCGGGCTCGCTGATCTGGAACGCGAGCGGCCTCACCACGGTGAAATTCTTCACCGACACGCAGATCGCCGAGACCACCATCCCCGGCTCCTCGGGCGTCCTGGTGCGCACCTATTCGGCCGAAGTCGATCACGACTTCCGCCGCTGGCTGACGGCCGTGGGCAAGTTCACCTACGGCACGCTCGACTACCAGGGCCAGAACCGCAACGACAAGACCTACTCGTTCGAGAGCAATTTGATCTACAAGCTCAACCGCAACATCTGGGTCAAGGGCACGCTGCGCCACGACATCCTGGATTCGAACCAGGCGGGCTCGAGTTCGTCGGGGACGGTGATGATGGTCGGGGTGAGGTTGCAGAATTGATTCCGCTGTCGTGCTCCGCGAAGGCGGGGCATCCAGTACGCCGCGGCTTATCCGTATACGTTTAGCTTCTCTGGAATACAGGATCGCCCGCTTTCGCGGGCGATGACAGTCTCGGTTGGGCTGCTAGCGCGCGCCTCACCTACCGCGGCAGATCCGTCTTCCCCATCAGGAACGTATCGATCGACCGGGCACAAAGCCGGCCCTCGCGGATCGCCCAGACCACCAGCGACTGGCCGCGGCGCATGTCGCCGGCCGTGAACACGTTCGGACGGGAGGTCTGGTAGTCCAGCGTGTTGGCCTTGACGTTGCCGCGGGGGTCGAGCTCGACCGCGAGCATCTTGAGCAGGCCCTCGTGCACGGGGTGCACGAAGCCCATGGCGAGCAGGACGAGTTCGGCGTCGAGCTCGAACTCGGTGCCGGCAATCGGCTTGAACTTGTCGTCGACGTGGACGCAGTGGAGCTTCTTGACCTGCCCGTTCTCGCCGGTGAACTTCTGGGTCAGCACCGCGTATTCGCGCACGGCGCCTTCGGCCTGGCTGGAGGACGTCCGCATCTTGAGCGGCCAGTTCGGCCAGGTCAGGCCCTTGTCCTCGCGCTCGGGCGGGGCGGGCATGATCTCGAGCTGGGTGACCGAGAGCGCGCCCTGGCGCAGCGAGGTGCCGATGCAGTCTGATCCGGTGTCACCGCCGCCGATGACGACGACGTGCTTGCCGCCGGCCAGAATCTCCTGGACGCCGTTCTGGGGTTCGCTGGAGACGCGGCGGTTCTGCTGCGGCAGGAAGTCCATGGCGTAGTGGATGCCGGCGAGATCGCGGCCGGGAATCGGCAGGTCGCGCGGGGCTTCCGCGCCGCCGGTCAGCGCGACGGCGTCATATTCGTTGAGCATCTCGCGCGGATCGACATTGCCGTCGACGCCGACATGGCTGTTGTAGTGGAAGGTGACGCCTTCGCCTTCCATCTGCTTGACGCGGCGGTCGATGACGCCCTTCTCCATCTTGAAGTCGGGAATGCCGTAACGCAGCAGGCCGCCGGCCTTGGCGTACTTCTCGAACAGGTGCACGTCGTGGCCGGCGCGCGCCAGCTGCTGGGCGCAGGCCATGCCGGCCGGACCCGAGCCGATCACCGCGACCTTCTTGCCGGTCTTGACGGCTGCGACCTCCGGCTTGAGCCAGCCATTATCCCAGGCGCGATCGACGATCGCGCATTCGATGGTCTTGATGGTGACGGGGTTGTCGTCGATGTTGAGCGTGCAGGAGGCCTCGCACGGCGCCGGACAGATGCGCCCGGTGAACTCCGGGAAATTGTTGGTCGAGTGCAGATTGCGCGAGGCTTCTTCCCAATTGCCCTGGTAGACGAGGTCGTTCCAGTCGGGGATCTGGTTGTTGACCGGGCAGCCGGGCGTGCCGGGCGCGACCGAGCCGGTGCCGTGGCAATAGGGAATGCCGCAATTCATGCAGCGCGCGGCCTGGTCGCGCGTTTCCTTCTCGGTCAAGGGAACGACGAACTCGTTGTAATGCTTCACGCGTTCGGCGACCGGGGTGTACTTGCGGTCGTGCCGTTCGATTTCCAGAAAACCCGTGATCTTGCCCATTAAACCCGAAGTCCCTGCCGCTTAAGTTCTTTGTTCTCTCACTCCTCATCCTGAGGAGCGGCGCGCTCTTCGCGCCGCGTCTCGAAGGATAGAGGCCCGGATGGTGGTCTCATGGTTCGAGACGGCGCTTTCCGCGCCTCCTCGCCATGAGGGCTTTCTCTTACGCCCCGATCGCGATTTTCGGCTCGGCGTCCGCGTTGGCGGCCATTTCGCGCAGCGCGCGCCGGTATTCGACCGGCATCACCTTGCGGAATTTGGGCAGCCATTCCTTCCAATTGGCGAGGATGTCGGCGGCGCGCTTGGAGCCGGTGGCTTTCGCATGGCGCGAGATCAGGACGTGCAGCCGCTCGACGTCGGAGGCGAGCAGGTTGTTGAACACGTCGACCCGGCCGTGCGCCTCGAGGTCACCGGAGTGGTGATAGGTGCCGGCGTTGATCAGCTCCTCCGACAGCACCGGCTCGAGGTCGACCATCGCCATGTTGCACAGCCTGTCGAAATCGCCGGTCTCGTCCAGCACGTAGGCGATGCCGCCGGACATGCCGGCTGCGAAGTTGCGCCCGGTCTTGCCGAGCACGACCACGATGCCGCCGGTCATGTATTCGCAGCAATGATCGCCCGCACCCTCGACGACAGCCACAGCCCCGGAATTGCGCACGGCGAAACGCTCGCCGGCGATGCCGCGGAAGTAGCACTCGCCCTGGATCGCGCCATACATCACGGTGTTGCCGACGATGATGCTTTCTTCCGGCACGATGCTGCTGTTGGCCGGCGGCTTGACGATGATCTTGCCGCCCGAGAGGCCCTTGCCGACATAGTCGTTGCCTTCACCTTCAAGCTCGAAGGTGACGCCGTGGGCGAGCCACGCGCCGAAGGCCTGGCCCGCGGTGCCCTTGAGGCTGACATGGATGGTGTCGTGCGGCAGGCCGGCATGGCCGTAGATCTTGGCGACGGCACCGGACAGCATCGCGCCCGCGGAGCGGTTGGTGCTGTTGATGTTGGCCTCGATCTTCACAGGCGCGCCGCGGTCGAGCGCAGGCGTTGCCTTCTCGATCAGCGAGCGGTCGAGCACCGCCTCCAGATGATGGTTCTGGCGCTCGGAGTGATAGATCTTCTGGCCCTTCTCTTCCTTCTGCTTGACGAACAGCTTCGAGAAGTCGAGGCCCTTGGCCTTCCAATGCGCGACCAGCCTGGTCTGGTCGAGCAGCTGAACCTGGCCGACCATCTCGTTGAAGGTGCGGAAGCCGAGCGAAGCCATGATCTCGCGGACTTCCTCGGCGACAAAGAAGAAGTAGTTGATCACGTGCTCGGGCTGGCCGGTGAAGCGCTTGCGCAGGACGGGGTCCTGAGTCGCTACGCCGACCGGGCAGGTGTTGAGATGGCACTTGCGCATCATGATGCAGCCGGCCGCGATCAGCGGCGCGGTGGCGAAGCCGAACTCGTCGGCGCCCAGCAGTGCGCCGATCACGACGTCACGGCCGGTGCGGAAGCCGCCGTCGACCTGGACCACGATGCGGCTGCGCAGCCGCTCGCGCACCAGCGTCTGGTGGGTTTCGGCAAGGCCGATCTCCCAGGGCGAGCCCGCGTGCTTGATCGAGGTCAGGGGCGACGCACCCGTGCCGCCTTCGAAGCCCGCGATGGTGACATGGTCGGCGCGCGCCTTGGCAACGCCCGCGGCCACCGTGCCGACGCCGATCTCTGAGACGAGCTTGACCGAGACGTCGCCCGTCGGGTTGACGTTCTTGAGGTCGTAGATGAGCTGCGCCAGATCCTCGATCGAGTAGATGTCGTGGTGCGGCGGCGGCGAGATCAGGCCGACGCCCGGCGTCGAGTGACGGACCTTGGCGATGGTCGCGTCGACCTTGTGGCCGGGCAACTGGCCGCCTTCGCCGGGCTTGGCACCCTGCGCCATCTTGATCTGCATCATGTCGGAGTTGACGAGATACTCCGTGGTGACGCCGAAGCGGCCCGAGGCCACCTGCTTGATCGCCGAGCGCATGGAATCGCCGTTCGGCATCGGCTTGAAGCGGTCGGCTTCCTCGCCGCCTTCGCCGGTGTTCGACTTGCCGCCGATCCGGTTCATGGCGATGGCGAGCGTGGTGTGGGCCTCGCGCGAGATCGAGCCGAAGCTCATCGCGCCGGTGGCGAAGCGCCTGACGATGTCCTTGGCCGGCTCGACCTGGTCGAGCGGGATCGGCTTGCGCTTCTCTTCGTCCGCGTTCTTGATCCGGAACAGGCCGCGCAGCGTCAGAAGCCGCTCCGACTGCTCGTTGAGGATCTTTGCGAAGGCGCGATAGCGCTCCTGCGAATTGCCGCGCGCGGCGTGCTGCAGCAGCGACACCGATTCGGCGGTCCAGGCATGGTCCTCGCCGCGGCTGCGATAGGCGTATTCGCCGCCGACATCGAGCGCGGTCTTGTAGACCTGCGCCTCGCCGAACGCGTCGGCATGACGGCGCACGGCTTCCTCGGCGATCTCGCCAAGGCCGACGCCTTCGACGCGGGTGTGCGTGCCGGCGAAGAACTTTGCGACGAAGTCGGCCTTGAGGCCGACCGCGTCGAAGATCTGCGCGCCGCAATAGGACTGGTAGGTCGAGATGCCCATCTTGGACATCACCTTCAAAAGGCCCTTGCCGATCGACTTGATGTAGCGCTTGACGATCTCGTAATCGTCGAGCGAGCCCGGCAGGCGATCCTTCATCGCGACGATGGTCTCGAACGCGAGATAGGGATTGATCGCTTCGGCGCCGTAGCCGGCAAGGCAGGCGAAGTGATGCACTTCGCGCGGCTCGCCGGATTCGACGACGAGACCGACCGAGGTACGCAGTCCGACGCGGATCAGATGATGATGCACGGCGGCGCAGGCCAGCAGTGCCGGAATCGGCACCCGGTCGGTGCCGACCATGCGGTCGGACAGGATGATGATGTTGACGCCCTCGCGCACCGCGCTTTCAGCGCGCGCGCAGAGCTCGTCGAGCACCTGGTCCATGCCTGCCGCGCCGAGACCGGCGTGGAAGGTGGTGTCCAGCGTGCGCGACTTGAAGTGTGACTCGGCAACATCCGAGATCGAGCGGATCTTTTCGAGATCCGCGTCGGTCAGGATCGGCTGGCGCGCTTCGAGACGCTTGGTGGTGGCAAGCCCCTGCAGATCGAACAGGTTCGGCCGCGGTCCGATGATGGAGACGAGGCTCATCACCAGCTCCTCGCGGATCGGGTCGATCGGCGGGTTGGTGACCTGCGCAAAGTTCTGCTTGAAGTAGGTGAACAGCGGCTTGGCCTTGTCCGACAGCGCCGAGATCGGCGTGTCGTTGCCCATCGAGCCCGCGGCTTCCTCGCCCGTGGCCGCCATCGGCGTCATCAGGATGGCGATGTCTTCCTGGCTGTAGCCGAATGCCTGCTGGCGATCGAGCAGCGACAAATTGGAGCGCACGCCGGTGGTCGGAACCTTCGGCAGCTCCTCCAGCACGATCTGGGTCCGCTCCAGCCACTCCTTGTAGGGATGACTCCTGGCGAGCTCGGCCTTGATCTCGTCGTCCGGGATCAGGCGACCCTGTTCGAGGTCGACCAGCAGCATCTTGCCGGGCTGCAGCCGCCACTTGGTGATGATCTGGTCCTCGGGGATCGTCAGCACGCCCATCTCGGACGCCATCACGATGCGGTCGTCCTTGGTGACAAGATAGCGCGCGGGCCGCAGGCCGTTGCGGTCGAGCGTGGCGCCGATCTGGCGACCGTCGGTGAAGGCGATCGCGGCGGGACCGTCCCACGGCTCCATCAGCGCGGCATGATATTCGTAGAAGGCGCGGCGCTTCTCATCCATCAGCGGATTGCCGGCCCACGCCTCCGGAATCATCATCATGACGGCGTGCGGCAGCGAGTAGCCGCCCTGCACCAGGAATTCGAGCGCGTTGTCGAAGCAGGCGGTGTCCGACTGTCCTTCGTAGGAGATCGGCCAGAGCCGGTTGATGTCCTTGCCGTAGAGCTCGGAGCTCACGGAGGCCTGGCGCGCGGCCATCCAGTTGGTGTTGCCGCGCAGCGTGTTGATCTCGCCATTATGCGCGATCATGCGATAGGGATGCGCCAGCGACCACGCCGGGAAGGTGTTGGTCGAGAAGCGCTGATGCACCAGGGCGAGCGCGCTCTCGAAATCCTTCTCGTGCAGATCGGGATAGTACTTGCCGAGCTGGTCGGCGAGGAACATGCCCTTGTAGATCACGGTGCGGCAGGACATCGAGCAGGGGTAATAGCCGGCAAGCCCGCGGTCGCGACGCTGATAGATCGCCTGCGAGATCGACTTGCGCAGGATATAGAGCCGGCGCTCGAATTCGTCCTCGGTCTTGGCGGTTCCGTTGCGGCCGATGAACACCTGCATGCAGGCCGGCTCGGTCGGCTTCACGGTGACGCCGAGCGAGGAATTGTCGGTCGGCACGTCGCGCCAACCGAGCAGGGTCAGGCCCTCCTCCTTGATCTGGTCGGCGATGATGCTCTTGATGACGTTGCGCCAGGCGGTGTCGCGCGGCATGAACAGCGCGCCGATGGCGTATTCACCGGGTGCGGGCAATGCGAAGCCGAGCTCCTTCGCCTTGCGGCTGAAGAAGGCGTGCGGGATCTGCACCAGGATGCCGGCGCCGTCACCGGCGCGCGGGTCGGCGCCGACCGCACCGCGATGCTCGAGATTGCACAGGATGCTCAGCGCGTCCGCGACGATCTCGTGCGACTTCTTGCCCTTGATGTTGGCGATGAAGCCGACGCCGCAGGAATCCTTTTCCAGGCTCGGATCGTAGAGGCCAACGGCCGGCGGGCGCGAATTGTGTTCCTGAATCGGATCGGTCGTTTTCGAGGCGACCGTCGCCGACAGCTCTTCTGCCACGATGTTTGCGCTCTCGAATTGCGACCCGTTCATTGTTCCAATCCTCTCCGTGCGGCAAGCTGCCTCACCGCCATCTTCGGCGCACCTTGGGCGTTCCGCGGCACCCGCCTCTGGGTCACCGCTCGTCCGCTGCGAGCCGCATTTTCTTAAATTCAGGCCTAGGCGTTCTTCGTCCCCGAGAACGGCTTTGCCTGTTGCCTTATGGTGCTCGAAAGCACCGACTTTCGTTGCAATCCCTATGCCGGAACCGCAAGCAAAATTGAGACAGTCTTCCTGTCCTAACCGTCACCTTGCCAAATTTTTGTCTATCACACAAGCGCGTGGAAGTCCCGATTCCCGATATGTCAATCAATCGCTTTCCGAAAGTTGCGCGGCCCCGTTTTGAAGCAACGCGCCCGAATTCGGCCCTGTGGGCGCCGAAATCCCAAATGAAGCTTCGGATCAACCCTTCGAAAGGCGCGCCACGCCGCAAGAAGCGAAAGGGCGCGAGGCATTCGGGGGCCTGACAGGAGCGTGTCGACGATGAAGTTTTTCACAGGATGTGTGGCTGCCGCCACGCTGCTGCTCGCCATCAGCGCCGGGCACCGGCAGGTTTTGGCGCAAGTTCCCGCGAAAGGTATCGCAGGAGGGGCGGCGATCGCGGTGTCGGATTTCGACGGACCCTATGCGC
>NZ_PTFE01000159.1:0-11533 GCF_002936975.1 Bradyrhizobium sp. AC87j1 | reverse complement strand
GTTCTTCCTGCGTGTGCATTTCGCGCAGCGGACCGCGGGTGCGAGCCAGCACCCGGCCTTCCCTGCGCCCTCTTGGATTAGAGGGTGGAGCGATCAAGCAAAGCTCGGGCGAAATGCGCCGCGAGGCCGCGAAGGCGTGTCCGTGAGCTGAGCTGCGTGCCACAAACTCGATATCGTAGGGTGGGCAAAGCGCAGCGTGCCCACGCCTTGTTGCTTATGGACGGAGATCGTGGGCACGGCGCTCTGCGCCTTTGCCCACCCTACGGCAGCGCCGCTGGGATGTGCACTGGAGCATCGCGATGACGAGGTGGAGACAGCGTGCGCCTCACTCCGCTCTCATGCCCCGGACGCAGCGCGGCGTCCCCGGCGATGCGAAGCATCGTCCGGAAGTGGTGCGCTGCAGAGCCGGGGCCATCTCGCCGCGTGCCGTGCCGCCCCTGGGTCCCGGCTCTGCGCTGCGACGCTTTGCGTTGCAGCGCGTCCGGGACACGGAGCCTTGCCCCAACCAGGCCAGCGCGCCAACCAGGTCAGGCCCCCTGACCATCTTTTGGCGTTGCAGTTGCTGCTATTTCTCGTCTAGAAACGGGTCACTGAGCCTCCCGGCAACCAACCGTCAACGGTTTTGACCGAGGATTTGGGGCTCAAAAGGGTCTGGTAATGCTGATTCGCGGCCAAATCGATGGGATTTCGGGGGAGGTGGCTCTGGCCGCCGCCACGATCCCGGCCGCGCTGCTGCCCACCCTCCTTATTGGCGGCCTCCTTCTTACTTGCCCCTGAGGGCCGGCTGGGCGCGACGCGCCTGGGCGCTCAGGGGTTGGTCGAGATCACCGGACACCTCAAGCGCCCAGTAGACTGACGGCGCAAAAGCTCAAAAGGAAATTTGCAATGGCCACCGCGAACCAGTCCGACAAGGACCGCGTCATCATTTTCGACACCACCTTGCGCGACGGCGAGCAGTGCCCCGGCGCCACCATGACCTTCGAGGAGAAGCTCGAGGTCGCCGAGTTGCTGGACGATATGGGCGTCGACGTCATCGAAGCCGGCTTCCCGATCACCTCGCAAGGTGACTTCGAAGCGGTGAGCGAGATCGCCCGCCGCTCCAAGAATGCCGTCATCGCCGGCCTGTCCCGCGCCCATCCGGCCGACATCGATCGCTGCGCCGAAGCGGTGAAGTTCGCCAAGCGCGGCCGCGTCCACACCGTGATCGCGACCTCGCCGCTGCACATGCGGGTGAAGTTGAACAAGACGCCGGAAGAAGTGCTCGAGACCTCGGTCGCCATGGTCGCCCGCGCCCGCAACCAGATCGACGACGTCGAATGGTCGGCCGAGGACGGCACCCGCAGCGAGATGGACTACCTGTGCCGCATCGTCGAGGCCGTCATCAAGGCCGGCGCCACCACGGTGAACATCCCCGACACCGTCGGCTACACGGTGCCGGAGGAATACACCCACTTCATGAAGACGCTGATCGAGCGCGTGCCGAACTCGGACAAGGCTGTGTTCTCCGTGCACTGCCATAACGACCTCGGCATGGCGGTCGCGAACTCGCTGGCCGGCGTCGTCGGCGGCGCGCGCCAGGTCGAGTGCACCATCAACGGCATCGGCGAGCGCGCCGGCAATGCTGCGCTCGAAGAGATCGTGATGGCGATCAACGTGCGCAACGACAAATTCCCGTACTGGAACAAGATCGACACCACGCAGCTCACCCGGGCCTCGAAGGTGGTCTCGGCGGCGACCTCGTTCCCGGTGCAGTACAACAAGGCGATCGTCGGCCGGAACGCCTTTGCGCATGAGAGCGGCATCCACCAGGACGGCGTGCTGAAGGACGCATCCACCTACGAGATCATGCGGCCCGAGATGGTTGGCCTGAAGCAGTCCTCGCTGGTGCTCGGCAAGCATTCCGGCCGGCACGCCTTCGTGCACAAGCTGGAGGAGATGGGCTACAAGCTCGGCCCGAACCAGCTGGAAGACGCGTTCACGCGGATGAAGGCGCTGGCCGACCGCAAGAAGGACATCTACGACGAGGACATCGAGGCGCTGGTCGACGAGGAGATGGCGGCCTCGCACGACCGTATCAAGCTGACCTCGCTGACCGTGATCGCCGGCACCCACGGTCCGCAGCGCGCGACCATGAAGCTGGACGTCGATGGCCAGATCAAGATCGAGGAGGCCGAGGGCAACGGTCCGGTGGACGCGGTGTTCAACTGCATCAAGCGCCTGGTCCCGCACGAGGCCAAGCTGGAGCTGTATCAGGTCCACGCGGTGACCGAAGGCACGGACGCGCAGGCCGAAGTGTCGGTGCGGCTGTCGCAGGAGGGACGCGCGATGACGGCACGCGCGGCGGATCCGGACACGCTGGTGGCTTCCGCCAAAGCCTATCTCGGCGCGCTCAACAAGATCGTCATGAAGCGCCAGCGCGACACTGTGACGACGGCGGCGGCGAGCTGACCGTCCGGCTGTCATTCCGGGCGCCTCAAAGAGGTGACCCGGAATCTCGAGATTCTCAGGTGCGCAGTTGCGCACCGGAGTTCGATGCTTCGCATCGCCCCGGAATGACGGCATTTATGATAAATACCTGCCCTGCTAACGGCCAATAGCGGCTGCGTCTCCCAGCCGCTATTGATGCTGTCGGCATAAGGATTGGCCGCCCGCGCGCCGGGCGGCTTAGAAAATAACAGGGAGAGATTATGCGCACCTTCGCGATCGCCGCGTCCATCGCGGCACTGGCACTCGGACTTGCCGGGCCGGCATCGGCCCAATCGCCGATCATCATCAAGTTCAGCCACGTCGTCGCCACCGACACGCCGAAGGGCAAGGGGGCGGAGAAGTTCAAGGAGCTGGCCGAGAAGTACACCGGCGGCAAGGTCAAGGTCGAGGTCTACCCGAACTCGACGCTGTACAAGGACAAGGAAGAGCTCGAGGCGCTCCAGCTCGGCAGCGTGCAGATGCTGGCGCCGTCGAACTCCAAGTTCGGACCGCTCGGCATTCGCGAGTTCGAAGTGTTCGATCTGCCCTACATCCTGCCCGACCTGAAGACGCTGCGGAAGGTGACGGAAGGACCGCTCGGCACGCGGCTGCTCAAGCTGCTGGACGCCAAGGGCATCACCGGCCTTGCCTATTGGGACAACGGCTTCAAGCAGATGAGCGCCAACAAGAAGCTGATCACGCCTGCCGACTATCAGGGCGTCAAGTTCCGCATCCAGTCCTCGCGCGTGCTGCAGGCGCAGTTCAAGGCGCTCAGCTCGCTGCCGCAGGTGATGGCGTTCTCGGAAGTCTACCAGGCGCTCCAGACCGGCGTGGTCGACGGCCAGGAGAACACCTGGTCGAACATCTATACCCAGAAGATGCACGAGGTGCAGAAGTACATCACCGAGACCAATCACGGCTACATCGGCTACGTCGTGATCGTGAACAAGAAGTTCTGGGACGATCTGCCGGCCGACATCCGCGACCCGCTCACCAAGGCGATGAAGGAAGCGACCGACTTCAGCAACGCGCAGTCGCAGAAGGAAAACGACGACGCGCTCGCCGAGATCAAGAAGAGCGGCAAGAGCGAGATCATCAAGCTCACCGGCGAGCAGGACGAGGCGATGCGCAAGGCGATGGAGCCGGTCTACAAGGACGCCGCAGGCCGCATCGGCCAGCCGCTGATCGACGAATTCCTCAAGGAAGCCAAGAGCACCACGAATTGAGCACCACGAATTGAGCACCACGAATTGAGCACGACGAACTGAGCACGACGACACTGATCAACCCGAACGATGAACGAAGGCTTCCGTGCGGCCTGCACGGAAGCCTTTTTGTTGCGAATGATGTCCGATTGCGGCTGGAGGTAAAATCGGGCGTTACAGTCCTGGTAAGGGCGCGCTTCCTGTCCAAGTTGTAAGTTGCGCGTCCGCCGGGTCGCGCCCATCTTCAGGGACATCCTTCCAGAGGAGGTCCGGATGAAGAAGTTCACCATCGCCGCCATCGCCGTGCTCAGCATTGCCGGCTCGGGCGCGGTCTATGCCCAATATCATCGCCCGTGGATGGAGCACATCCGCCACATCCGCATGAACCCGGAAGACCGCGCCGCTTTTGTCGACGCGCGGATCGCCGCCGTCCATGCCGGGCTGAAGCTCAACGCCGACCAGGAGAAGCTGTGGCCGCCGGTCGAGGCTGCCGTGCGCGAATTCGCCAAGCTGCGCATCGACCGCGCCAATGCGCGGATGAATGCCGGTCCCGGCGATGCCGGCAGGAATGCTGACAAGGACGCCGACAGGCCGGAGGATCCGGTCGCCCGCCTGCGCCAGCGCGCCGAGGACATGGGCGCGACCTCGGCGGCCCTGAAGAAGATCGCCGATGCCGCAGACCCCCTCTACAAGACCCTGGACGAGGGCCAGAAGCGGCGCCTCGCCGTGCTGACCCGCCACCGCGGCCCGTTCGGCGGCGGCGAAGACGGCCCGCACCGCCACTTCATGGAACGCGGCATGGACCGCATGATGGAGCGCAGCATGGAGCACTTCCATCGTGACCGTTTCGACCGCGACGGCGGCGAGGGCCGCGATCGCGAGGGCCGGCTCTGAACGGGGCGGGATTTCGCGGGCATTAACCCTGGAGAAGCCGCTGGAATCCAGCGGCTTTTCGCTTTCTGGGGACTGTGGAAAAACCTTCATTGCATCGCTTGCCAGACCCGGATCGCTTTGCTAAACGACCGACCTCGCAAGGCACTAACCGCCTTTCGGGCGCATAGCTCAGTTGGTAGAGCAGCTGACTCTTAATCAGCGGGTCCCAGGTTCGAGCCCTGGTGCGCCCACCACCCTTAAGAGATTGGCCCGCAAGGGCTTTTTTAAATTCTTCGACAGAACAATGCACGTCTCGTGCGACGTTCTTTGCGTGGGGTGGACACGGCGTGCACGCACGATCTGGCCGGTTTAACCTCTTCCGCGTCAGCCGCGCTTTCGCTGAGAGGGTGGCTTAAACTCCACGACCTCGTGCTGGCCGCACGGATTAGGTGGCTCATTTTTCTTCACGATTAGCTCAAGCTCGAGAGCCTCGAAGGCGAGCTCATCCGCCAAGCGCTTAAACAGCTCGCGCTTTTCTATGTCCGTCGCCCGCTGACTCATCAGCGCAAACTCTCTGGCGTCAGCGCGGACCTTTTCCAAACGTCGTCGGAGGTCCTTCATGTGTGCCGGCTCAGCTTTTAAACTTATCCTCGGCCCGAATGATCAGTTTGCTTGTTCGGATCCACCGGGAGTCAACTGCCGAAACTCGATATTGGTTCTATGTGGATCGCCAAATTCGCCGCTCATCGTGCTGCGAAATTTAGCCATGCTCCATGACCCGGTTTCAGGGATTGCGGGCTGAGGACGGCCGTCCTGGCTGATGAGCCATCCCTGTCCGGCTCTCGCCGGATGATGCATAGAACTACCATACCTGCAGGGGCACGAATGTTCGAAAGCGCACAGACGCGAGTGTTGCGCCGGACTAGGCTGCGAGCGATCCTAGACGCTCGTGAAGCGCTCGGGGCCCAACGGCCTCGGGGGATGTCAATGTGCCGGCTGCGCTGAGGCGGCTCCGTCCGCGAACCCAGTGTTGCCGGTTGCGCGCCGGGTATGAGGCAGGAGTAAGCTCGGCATATTCTAGATCAAACGATGGTCGTTCCTCGTGCGTACTTTCCTTCTCATTGTGGGAATATGGCTGCTGGTGAACGTTCTGTTCGTTGTAGTTGTCCTGCCCTCGCGCAGACCGGGACCTATTGGGCGAGCAGGAACCCCATCTCCGGTGACGATCAACACGACGGCCGGTCGCTCGGTCGATCACGACCCACCACTCCTGCGGCGCGGAATGACGCCGGTTGCAATCAGAGTTCTTCTCGTCGCCCTCCTCCTTCCAGTCCTTCGAGCGTGGAATGCGGTGAGGCGGCGCTTCAGAGGGCTCCACGACTAGACGCGGGCCATCGCGAGCCTGAGATTCCCGTCGATGTCTTCACTGCGCCGCGGGCCCCCGAGCGATTCAACTAGACCATCAGCCAGATCGCAAGTGCGCTCGCTATGGCCATCCTCCAAGCATGGTTATGACCCCGCGTTTAAACGATGATGTGAAAAGCTCAGAGCCCCAAGAGGTAGCAGCCGGCGCCAGCATTCCCATCCAAAATGCCGCAATCGGCGCTCAATTTGTCTGCCGCTTTTGAGCTCAAGCCTGATCGATCAGGAAATCGTCCAAATCTCGGCCGCTTCGAAGCTGCGGACGCAGCCATCGCGGCTGCCTGCCGCGACCCGACCATGTCTCCGCTGGGTTCTTCGGATTGCGATATTTGGGACGGACGGGCGGGTATGGACGGCGGCGCTTACGATTGAGCCGTGTGGCCTCGTTGGCCAGTTCAATCCTGTGGAGCCTTTCCTCCAAATGTGCTTTTTGCACCGCCATTTTCTGAGCGAGTTTGGCGGCGACCTCTTGGTGAAGTATCCAGAGCTCGTCAACGGAGAGCGAATTAAAATGCGCGGTGTTCATGGCTCCATCCGAATCTTGGGCAGAAGGCCCAGGCAGACAAGTCGGGAATCCGGGAGCAGACAAGCCGTCAGTTAAATATTGATCGTGCAATCCACATTTAAATTTGAGAGGTGGCAGGGAGAAAGGCGCGAAAGTGGTAATATCGTGGCGGAGTATTTAATTCGCTGCGAGGGTAGCCACGTCTCGTAACAGCCACAAACTCACCCCTCGGAGTGTTCGACGAGCGCAACGATGGTGATCGACCGGGGGGCGCGGCGCGGATCGTGGGCGGGAGCGAGGGCCGGCGCAACTCAGATGGATCGATGAATCGATCGCGCTGCCTCGTGTTGCACCCCTGGAGTGCTGGGCCTGCATATTAATTAGGTGGTCAAGAGTACAATTAATTCATCGCGCCGCCCGATTTAAGCCGCATGGGGGCCGTTGTCGCCGCTGAGGCTCAAGCGGGGCTAGGGCGCACCCGGGAGTTTTCGATGTCCGGTCAATTGCGATTGTACTTCGCCAGTCTGGTCCTTGTCGGAGGTTTTTCGGCGGCGCCCGCGTCTTCCAATCCTGTTGCCGACTTCTTCAATACTGCTACGTCCCAACCCACGGTAGCCTCTCCGCCGCAAGCCGAATGCGTGCCGCGTCCCGGTACCTCGACCAGTGGCGGACAGCATTGGGTCTACCGAATGGACGGTCGCCGCAAATGCTGGTTCCTGGTCGAGGGCATCGCGACGGTGAAGAAGCCCATTCGGGCTCGCGTGGCCAAAGACCGCAACGCCAGTTTGGACGAAAACGGGACCACGCAGACCAGGCGGAGCGCGGTCGTTGATGCGCGCGCGGAGTTGCTGCGCTCCGCACTGCCCGAGCGATCTCAGACGCCTGTACCCGAAATGCAGGTAGCAGATGCCGCTCCCGATCTCGGCACGGGCCCTACCCTGATGTCGGCGGCCCCCATCGTAGATCTTCCCAGCAACCAGCTCGCGCCCGAACACTCCGTGCCGGGCCAAGTCGACGCTGGGCAGCTCCTCGCCGCCGCGCCCGCCGACCCACCTCAAGATGTGCCGCTGGGGGCGCGCACCGCAGTGGCGCACGGCGAAGCGCGCAGCTGGACGGCCTGGTTCGGTGTGCTGCTGATGACGCTTGGTGGCCTCTCGCTCTTAAGCTCGAGCCGCACGCTTCGGCACGCAGTGCGATTACGCCACTGAGGTAGCGACATACAAAGTACTGCGCGCCGCGCGACCGAGGGGATTGAACGAGCAGGTATAGCCGAACTGCCACATGTATAAAGGTTCCGTGCGTCGTCACTCAGTTTGGCGCTGCCTTAGACCGACATTCGAGTACGATGACGCTCGTCTTTGGATCGGACTGCATCATGCGGTACAAGGTGTTCGTGGTGGACGGCAGCCGGCAAGTGATCTGCGCTGCAAAGCTCGACTGCATTGACGAGCAGGCGGCGAGACGCCGAGCCGAGCAAATGCATGACGAGCACGACGTTGAGCTTTGGGAAGGCGATCGACTCGTTGCGGTGTTCCGAAGTGCAACGTCGAATGAAAGTCGGAGCTAACGCGCGATCCTGAATAGGTGGCCGGTCTCGCCGCCGAGTTTAGTTCAAGCATTGTGAGGCACCCCGGCCTGGCTGGTTGGGCGACATGTCGCAGCTACGTCATCGCCGAGGCTCGCTACTGCGGGGATGAGGGCGCCCAGTCCTCTTTCAAAGTGGTGGCAGATGCGAGGAGCGCGGGCATCCGTGAATTGAATCGCGCGAGTGAGCCAATGTGGGTCAACCGTCGGACCCGGCGGGTCTCTAAACGGCTCTTGCTCTGCCGCTCGCTTTGGTACGCCGTCTTCTGCCGATTGTTTTTGCTTCTACATGTCGGAGCTTACTTCGAAGCTTCTCCACCTCTCTAAGCTCCTCCAGAAGCGCCTGGTGCCGTTCGCTCAGAACAGCACTAGAAAAAATCTGACGCGTACTCGACATCGCATGCCTCGGAAAATGTTGAAGTAAGAAGTCGACGAAAAGCGAAAGACAAAGAACCCTCGACCTAAGCTCAATGCGCTAAAGCCGCAGCCGCCAGATGCTCCCAGTACTCTGCCTCTGCAAGCAGTTTCCAGCTTCTCTCGGGTTGGAGTGCGGCAGTCTGTCGGCAAAGTAGTGCCATTGCGCGAAAGCGGCGGGCAGCTTCCATTTCAACCTCCCATGTTTTCTTTTCCCCAACATATTTTTCAATTTTGCGATGGAGTCATCATGATTATACACAATAATCAAATATATCATTTAATGGCAGTCGATTTGGTTGCGTTCGCGCGTCAACCGGGAACTGGTTTCGGTTTAAGCTTCACATGGATTTCGAATGCGGCTTGCCGGGGCCTTGTTGCGCGTTAAAGCGAACGAGAAACCTGCGCGGGACAGCAACAGGAGATGCGAAGCTTCGTGCGAGAGCATCGAGGACTCTTCTCGCCGCCCCCCAGGACACATGCGCCGGCTACCGAGCCATATAACCCAGCCATCGGATTGCATCAGCGCTCTGGCTACGCGTCTCGCTCTTAGGGCGCTGGTCTCACGCTTTGGAACGGCGCCCGGGCGACAAGGACGGCTACACTGACCCGATGGGATGACCAGCAACACATTGAAGGCCACGTCCGCCGCTTCACGGCGGGTGGGCCTGGATCGTCGGGTGCGCAAATTAATAATCACAGGTTGGTGCAAAGTATTGTTGGACCGGTGCTTTCATGCCTCGTCTTCGTAGGCTGGGCTGAGTTTCGGCTCCAATTGCTCCCTGCGAACTGCCGATCCACGCGAAGCAAATATCATCTCGCGAACCGAGTTCATCTGGGAGAAAAGCCGTAAAATTCCGGTGTCGCCTCGCAAGGAGAGACGCAGGGGCCTCTTTGTTATTGATTTCGATGTATTAATTATTAAATATAGCGCTTAAATAAATAAATGGACTGATGCTTTAATTTAAAATAGGTTTTATTTAATCAGGAGCAAATGACTGTGGCGCTTCTTGATCACGGTCGTCGCTTCTCGAGCCGCGAATATTGCAAGATCAATAATTGCCAAACGTGGGCGGCTAAGCGCCGGCCGCGATGGGCAGGGGGATACCGCTCTAGATCTTTTCGAGTGACTTGGCAGCAGCTGATTGATTGTCGCTGGTGGCGGACCTGTCGCCGTCCGAGCGAGCGCTACCAAATTGCGTGAATTGATTTGCGGCGAGGCTCTCTGCTCTGCATTGGCAGACGAGGGTTGCGAATGACGTTCACGCATTTTGTAGCAATGTTCGGCTGGGCTCGGGCAAGTTCGAATTCTTCTCCGTCAATTTGCGATCTTCCGATCCTGCCAAGTTTGCGGTTTGCAAACATGGCTGCTGTCGGGCGCGCGACCGTGCACACGACATCCGCTCGCGAGCTCGGATCGACTCTAGCCCCAAACAGGCTTGAGCGGCACGTGTTCTGTTCGCACATTTTCGAAGCGCTGAGCATGACGGCAGGCATGCTGAGCAGCTCGGCATTTTTCTTCAGCAGCATAGGCAAGGCAACGGCCGATCATCCCCGCGCCATTGTGCAATTTGTGCCGGTCCGTGAATGCGGACGGCGTATCACCCAGAGGATTTAAGCTATGGCGACGCAGACAACGGGCGGCGGCAGCACGGTTTCGTTCGGCAATACTCCGCAAGCCAACACGGACATTTTCTCGTTTACGGAAGACGCCAGCAACATTCTCATCTTGAATGTGCTGGCAAATGACCTTGGGGGCGCGGCCAAGACGCTGTTCTCCCTGGACAATGGAACGAGCGCCTCCGCGTCCACCAAGACCTACGCACCTGCGGATCTGCTGGTCAAGGACGTGGCGTACAGCAGCGATGCCGCCGGAATGGCCGCAACCGGTGACCGCAGCGCCCTCGGTGCACGCATCTGGATTGAAGCGGACGGCACCCTTCATTACGACAAGGGCGACATCAACGCTCAGCTTCAGGCGCTGGCGACCGGTCAAACGCTGACTGACACATTCACCTACGCTATCCAGCTGGGTAATGGCACGCTCAGTTGGGCGACCGTGACACTCCAGTTCAATGGCGCAAACGACTCGGTCATCATCACATCGAGTCCGCAGAGCGGCTCGGTGGTAGAAGACGCGAACGCCACGCCGGATCTCTCGGATTCGCAGAGCGCGGCCGGCACCATCAGTTTCAACGATGCCGATCTCGGCGACACGCATTCAGCCTCGTTCGCGGCAGCCTCTTCCAACACCACGTCGCTCGGCGCCTTCTCGCTCGATCCTGTCAACGAGACGGCCAATGCCGCCAACGGCTCGGTGCAATGGCACTACAATCTTAACAACGCGGCCGCCCAGTACCTCGCTGCGGGCCAGACGATCACCGAGAGCTTCGTGGTGACGATCAATGACGGCCACGGCTCGACAGCTACCCAGACGGTGACGGTCACGATCACAGGCACAAACGATTCGGCTACGGTCTCTTCCGAGGCGAAGTCCGTCACCGAGGGCAATGCCGCCGCCGCACTCAACACGAGCGGCCAACTCACCATCATCGACCCGGATACTGGCCAGGCCCATGTCGTGGCGCAATCGAACGTCCACGGGACCTACGGCGACTTCACGATCGATGCCAACGGCGCCTGGAGCTACACCGGCAACGGGGCCCACAATGAGCTCACCGCCGGGCAGCAGGTGCAGGACCAGTTCACGGTCACCAGCCAGGATGGCACCGCGAGCGGCATCGTGACGGTGACCATTACCGGCACCAATGATGCGGCCACGGTCTCGTCGGACTCGAAGTCCGTCACCGAGGGTGATGCCGCCGCCGCGCTGAACACCAGCGGTCAGCTCACGATTGTGGATCCCGACAGCGGCGAAGCCCATGTCGTCGCGCAGAGCAATGCGCACGGCAGCTACGGCGACTTCACCATCGACGCCAACGGCGCCTGGAGCTACGCCGGCAACGGCGCCCACAACGAGCTCACCGCCGGTCAGCAGGTGCAGGACCAGTTCACGGTGACCAGCCAGGACGGGACCGCGAGCGGCATCGTGACGGTCACGATC
>NZ_PTFE01000158.1:0-11632 GCF_002936975.1 Bradyrhizobium sp. AC87j1 | reverse complement strand
AGGGAGGGGGGTGGCTCCGGGAGAGGTCGGAGTTCGTGGGCTACCCCCCTCCCTGCCCCTCCCCCACAAGGGGGGAGGGAATGAGAGAGTGGCGCTCACCTCACTAGACCAAGAGACACAGAAGGACGCGGACATGTCGCTCGCGCCAATCATGCCTCACCCCTTCGCCATCGCGCGATAGTCCAGCCTGCGGTGGAACCAGTACTGATAGCCGCTGATGTTCTTCTGCATCGCGACGTTGACGAAGGGCTGGTACAGCGGGATGCGCGGGATATCGGTGTAGGCGAGATCGACGAAGCCCTTCACGTCCTTGTCGTAGGTCGCGGTATCGCCGGCCGCAGCAGCGGTGCGCGCGCCGTCGATCAGCTTGTCCATCTCCGCCGACTTGTAGCTCATGGTGTTGAAGACGGAATTGTTGCCGTGATAGCACCAGTAGAAGAAGTATTCGGGGTAATCGAGCCAGCCCGAGAACACATTGGTGAAGAGCGGCATCTCCTTCTTGTTCAATTCGGTGCGCCAGTTGGCGCCGGGCACCTTGTTGATGGTGGTCTTGATGCCGATCTGAGCCAGGCTCTCCTGCACCAGCACGCAGAGCGGCTCGTTGACGCCGGCAAAATTCAGGTCGAACGAGATCGTGGTCTCGAAGCCGCTGGCGTAGCCGGCCTCGATGAGAAGCGCCTTCGCCTTCTCCATGTCGGTGTTGTATTTGTGCGGCTGCGGCCAGGCGACTTCGGTCGCCTTGTCCTTGGCCGCGCCGAACATCGGGTTGGCGAGGCCGAACATCACGGCGTCCATGATCTTCTGATAGGGCAGCGCGTAGGCGACCGCCTGACGCACCTTCGGATTGTCGAAGGGCGGCTTGGTGACGTTCATGCCGATATATTGGATGCCGTTGGAGAACGGCAGCGACACCACGTTGAGCTTGCCGTTGGCCTTCATCTCCTGAAAGTCCTTGTTCGGCAGCTCGTAGGAGATGTCGGCGTCACCTCGCTCCAGCAGCGCGCGGCGGTTGCCGGCCTGCGGCACCATGCGCCAGATCACGCGCTTGATCTTCGGCAAGGGGCCGCCGACCCAATCCTCGTTGCGCTCCATGATGACTTCGGTGCCCGCGGTCCATTTCGTCACCTTGTAGGCGCCGGAGCCCGCGGTCTGCTGTTTTGTGAACTCGAGACCCCAGGGGTCCTTCTCGCTGGCATTCTTCTTCACGAGCTCGGAGTTGACGATGCAGGGCACGATCACGGCGAGATCGGGAATCGTCAGCTTGTCCTTTTTCAGGAAGTCGACGCGCACGGTGTAGTCGTCGATGACGACGAACTGCTCCGGCTTGGTCAGCGAGCCCGCGCTCATCTGGAAGGTCGGGAAGCCGCCGACGCTGACGGCACGATCGAGCGACCATTTCACGTCCTTCGCGGTCACAGGCGTGCCGTCGTGGAATTTGGCGTTCTTCTTCAGCTTGAAGGTGACCGACATGTCGTCGATCCTGAAATCCTCGGCGAGCTCGCCCTTGAACTTGTCGCGGTCGTAATAGGGCACGCCGCCTGGGCCGGTCTTCATCTCGTGGCTGATCAGGCGGTCATAGCAATTCCAGGACACCTCGTAGCCGGGCACATTGGTGCCGACACCGTGGATGTCGAGATTGTTGGGACCGCCTTCCGAGACGATCAGCAGCGTCTCCGAGCGGGCGTCGGCATAGGCAGAGGAAATCACCTGTGGCATCGCCGGAAGCGCCGCTCCGGCGGCCAATCCGGAAACGGACTTGAGGAAATCGCGGCGCTTCATGAAATCGCTCCAACACAACGTTTTTGGTTGGAACCGGATTCGCAAGGTTCGTGCCAGAGCTTAACGGATGTTTACGATCAAGCTAATGAACTGATATCTCTTAGGAAATGTCGATTTAGGCGCGTCGCGGCCTTCGTCTCGACCTCCCGAGATTGCATACAAAGATACAGATTTGCCTATTCAATGAGCTTAGTTTGATTTGCGCCCGCCCAATAAGCACGGCTGTCATTCCGGGGCGATGCGCAGCATCGAGCCCGGAAATCCATCGGGCGGCAGCACGCGCAGGATCATGGATTCCGGGCTCGCCGCTCCGCGGCGCTCGGGAATGACGGAAAGAGGCGCGGCCGGCGCTCGCCGGCGCTCAGCCCGCCCAGATCAGCTCCTGCAGCTCGACCAGATCATCCGCCTGCTCCTGCCAGCCATCGATGCAGATGTGGCTGTTGAGGTCGCTGGCGCGATGCAGCAGCATCAGGGCCATCAACCGGCGCTTGAGCGTGTAGTCGAGCTTCGCATAGCCAAAGCCTTCGAGCAGGCTCTTCACCCTCCCCGGCCGGCCCGCCGCCATGAACGCGCCGGGGCCGAGCAGGTCGTAATCGCGCCATCCCGCCAGCACGTCGCCGAAGTCGAACAGCCCGGCAATCGACCATTGGCCGTCATCGCAGGCGAGCAGGAAGTTCTCCGGAATGTATTCGCCGACCAGAAAGACCGGCGGCGCATCCATCGGAATCAGCTCTTCCGCATCGCGCAGGAGATCATCGAGGCCGGCAAGAAATTTCGGCGCAAGGCCGAGACGGGTGTGCCGGGCCCTGCAGCCCTGCATCTGGGCACGCATAAAGTCGTCCCAGCGCGGCTCGATTCGCGCGAGCGGCCCGAGCGGGGCGCGCTGGACGCTGAGGATGGTCTCGCCGATCTGGCGCAGCAGGCGTTCCTTCTGCACTTCCGCCAGGTGCGGCCACACCTCCGAACCAAGCGTGCCTGATAGCCGCGTGATGACGAGATAGGGCCAGCCGTCTCGGGTTCCTTCGGCGACGATCTCGGGGATCGGCAGATCGAGATGGCCTTTGAGCTGCATCAGCGAGCCGCGCTCGGAGACGAATTGCGCGTGCAGCATCGGCGGGAAGATTTTGAGGATCGGCCCCTCGCCGAGGCCGACGACGAGGTTGGTGCCGGTCGCGAACACATGCGGCGCGCTGACATCGAGATCGTGGCTGTGCGCAATGTCGAGCGCGATCGGCAGCCATTGCGCAGGCGCAGAGCGAAAGGCGCGGAAGCTTTCGGCGTCGGTGAGTTGAGACAATTTCAGCGACATCACCTGCTTGGTCCGTTTGAGCTCGTCATGCCCGGGCTTGTCCCGGGCATCCACGTTCTTCGTAGCGTGTGGCAAGGCGTGGATGGCCGGGACAGGCCCGGCCATGACGCTGCGGAGAGAGCTTGCACGCTAACGTCAAGCTTCGCTTCCGTCCTCTACCGCTCTGGACTCGCGCGCTCGAACTGGCGCAAGAGCTTGTTGCCGCGCTCGACGGCGGAATCCAGGGCGGATTGCGCGCTCTTCTGGCCGGAAAAGGCCTGCTCCAGCTCGTCCTCGATCGCGCCGCGGATCAGGACGAAGGAGCCGAGCCGGATGCCCTTTGAATTCTCCGTCGGCGGATTGAGCGTGATCTCCTCGAACGAGATCGCCGAGCCCGGATTGCGCTCGTAAAAGCCCTGCGCGCGCGTCAGCTCGGAAGCGGCGCGGGTGATCGGCAAGCATCCGGTGTTCTGATGCCAGGCGGCCTGCACGCCGGGCTGCGACAGATAGGCGAAGAAGCGCGCCACGCCCTTGTATTCCTCGCGCGGCCGGTCGCGCAGCACCCACAGGGTGGCGCCGCCGATGATCGAGTTCTGCGGCGCGCCCTTCACGTCGGGCCAATACGGCATCATGCCGTAGCCGATCTCGAATTTCGAATTCGCCTTGATGTCGGCGCGCGTCGCCGAGGAGCCGATGAAGATGCCGCATTCGCCGCTCTGGAAGCGCGGCTCGGCCGCTTGGCCGCGGCCGCCATAGTCGAACAGTTTTGTCTTTTGCCATTCGGCGAGCTGGGCGATGTGTTTGACCACGACCGGATTGTTGACGGTCAATTCGGCATCGAGCCCGGCAAAGCCGTTCCCGCGCGTCGCCAGCGGCAAATTATGGAAAGCGGAGAAATTCTCGACATGGATCCAGGACGGCCATGACGTGGTGAAGCCGCAAGGAGCGCCGCGGTCGCGCAGGCGCTTTGCAGCGGCGCCGAGCTCCGGCCAGGTCTTCGGCGGCGTCTCCGGATCGAGGCCGGCGTCGCGGAACATGGTCTTGTTGTAATAGAGGATCGGCGTCGAGGAATTGAACGGGAACGACAGCAGATTTCCGGCCGCATCGGTGTAATAGCCGGAGACTGCGGGCAGGTAGTCATTGAGCGAGAACGGCTCGCCCTGGTCCCGCATCAGGCTGAACACCGGATAGATCGCCCCCTTGGCCGCGGTCATGGTGGCAGTGGCGACCTCGTTGACCTGGACGATCGCGGGCTGGCTGCGCGAGCGGAAGGCGAAGATCGCGGCGGTCACCGTCTCGGTGTAGTTGCCCTTGTAAGCGGGCACGATGCGGTAATCGGACTGCGAGGCGTTGAAGTCCGAGGCGAGCTTTTCCAATTGCCGCCCAAGCTGGCCGGACATGGCGTGCCACCACGCGATGTCGGTGGCGGCGCGCACGGGCGCGGCCAATGAGAGAGCCGCCAAGGCGGCGACGAGCTGCAAAAGGCGCAATGCTGAAGTCACGATGGCTCTTCCCATGACGCGCGACAAAGGCGGCTGCCCTGCTTAAGGCGCGGCATTTGCGGTTTCAACCGGGAATGAGCGCCGGCCGCGCCGCACAATTACACGGCCGCGCCGGCCGGGATGGCCTTCCCCCGACCATCTGCTAGATTGCATTGAACCTTTTGCCCCCGCCATAGACTCCACCACTGAGGGGTTGAGTGTGCCAGTGTTGAGCCGTGCCGAACTCTCGCGGACCGGAGTGATCGTCGTCGCGCTTCTGCTTGCCGTCTGTGCGACGGGCGCCGTCGCACGCGAATTTCGCGCCGCCGATACCCAGACCGAGGATTACCCGACCGTCCAGGCGCTGCGCTACATGGGCGCACTGATCGCCGAGCGCAGCGGCGGCCGCCACGAGATCAAGGTGTTCCACTCCCGCCAGCTCGGCGAGGAAAAGGAGACCATCGAGCAGACCCGGGCCGGCGCGATCGACCTCAACCGGACCAACGTGGCGCTGATCGGCAATTTCGTTCCGGCGATGAACGTGCTCGCCATGCCGTTCCTGTTCCGGTCCATCGAGCACATGCAGAAGGTGCTGGACGGGCCGATCGGCAGCGAGATCCTTGATAGCTTCGAGCCCTATGGCTTCGTCGGGCTCGCCTTCTACGATTCCGGGGCGCGGTCGATCTACAACGGCGCCCGCCCGGTGAAGACCATCGCGGATCTCAAGGGATTGCGGATCCGGGTGCAACAGTCGGAGTTGATGAGCCAGATGATCCGCTCGCTCGGCGCCGAGCCGGTCGAGATGCCCTATGGGCAGGTGCTCACCGGGCTCGCCAACCATCTGATCGACGGCGCCGAGAACAACTGGCCATCTTTCGTGACGACGGATCATTACACGCACGCCGGGCATTATACGCTCACCGAGCACACGATGAGCCCCGAAGTGCTGGTGATCTCGCTGAAGGCCTGGCAGAGCCTGTCGCCGGACGACCAGAAAATCTTCCGGGAGGCCGCGCAGCGCTCCAGCCGGTTCATGCGCGAGAAATGGCGCGACCTCGAGGAGCAGTCGCAGCGCAAGGCGCAGGAAGCCGGCGTCACCATCATCAGGGAGATCGACCGCAAGCCGTTCGAGGACGCGATGGCCCCGATCTACGCCAAGGCCGGGCGCGATCCCGCCGCGGCCGCGCTGATCGAACGTATTCGCAAGGTGGAGTGAGCCACGTTGGCTGCACTTGGACATACCGAGCACGCAGACCGGCCGTCCGGCCCGATCGGACGGCTGCGCGCACGGCTGGTCGGCGTGCTGCGGGCTGTGCCGATCCGCTGGCGCATCCTGTCGATCGCGGCGCTGAACTCCGCCGTGGTGGTGGTGCTGGTGGCGATGATCTGGAACGGCGCGCAGGTGCTCGGCTCGGCATGGGGCGACGTCCGCCAGGTGCGCGAATCCGACCGGATCCTGGCGCTGCTCGAAAGCGAGACCGGGCGCCTGCACAATTTGATCCATCGCTACATCAACCAGCCGAGCCCGGACCTGTTCGCCGAGATCCTGCTGCTGCGCGAGGCGGTGCTGGGCACGCTGACCAACCGCGCCGCCAAGGATCCGATGCTGTCGGGCTCCGTCGAGGAGCTGGAGCGCACCACCGACCGCTTCCTCAACGGCTTCGGCGAGCTGCGCAGCGTGCAGGCCACCATCGCCAAGACCTATGAGGATCAGGTGCAGGGCCCGGCCAGGGACATGGCCGGCCTCTATTCCATCATCGAAGGCGCCACCGGCCATCGCGACGCGCTGATCTGGCCCTCGCTCGGCAAATCCCGCGAGGCCTTCACCGCGATGCTGGTGGCGGCCAATTCCTATTATCTGTCGCTGTCATCGGGCGCCGCCGACGACGCGCGCCGCAACACCGAGACGATCGAGAAGACCATCCCCGTGATGATCGATCTCGCCGACAACGACCTGCAGAAGATGGCCCTGCGGCGGCTCGGGGCCCGCACCGCCGCGCTGCGCGAGGGCTTTGCAAAGCTCTCCGAGCAACTTGCCAGCCGCACCGAGCTGCTCCGCAACACCATCGACGCCAGCCAGGCCGAGGCGATCGGCGCCATCGACGACCTCTCCACCAAGATGCGCCAGCGCGAGCAGAGAGCGCAGGAGACCTTTGACCGCACGCTGGCGGATATTTCCCGCCGCGTCCTTTCGATTGCGGTGATCTTCCTCGGCATCATCCTCACCGCCGGCGTGATGATCGCGCTGTCGATCCGGCTGCCGCTGCAGCAGATCATGGCGGCGATGCGCGCGATCACGCTCGGCGACCTCGACCGCGAGGTGCAGGGCACCAAGGCCCGCGACGAGGTCGGCGCCATGGCGCGCGCGGTGGAGGTGTTCCGCGAGAACGCGATCGCCAAGCGCGAGACCGAGGACGAGCTGCGCGCGTCCAAGGAGAAGGCCGAGAGCGCGCTGCTCGAGCTCAATACCGCACAGCAGAATTTGATCGATGCCGAACGGCTGGCGGCGCTCGGCGGTCTCGTCGCCGGCGTCGCGCACGAGGTCAACAACCCGATCGGCATCAGCCTCACCGTTGCTTCAAGCTTTGCCCGGCGCAGCGAGATCTTCGAGGCCCAGCTCAGGGGCGAGGGGGGCCTGCGCCGCTCGCAGCTGGAGGAATTCGTGCAGTCCTCGCGCGACGCCTCGCAGCAGCTGGTCGCCAATCTGCAGCGCGCCGGCGAGCTGATCCAGTCGTTCAAGCAGGTCGCGGTCGACCGCTCCCATGCCGAGCGGCGGCAATTCTCGCTCAGCGAGGCCACCGACCAGATCATCGCCAGCTTGCGCCCGGTGCTGAAGCGCTCGCCGATCACGCTCCAGGTCGACGTGCCCGAGGGGCTGCTGCTCGACGGCTATCCCGGCTCCTATGGCCAGATCCTCACCAACCTCTTCCTCAACGCCGCCAACCACGCCTTCGCCGACGGGCGTGCCGGCACGATCATCATCCAGGCGCGGCCACGCGGGACCGAGGACGTCGAGCTCATCTTCACCGACGACGGGGCCGGCATGACCTCCGACGTGCAGCGCCAGGCCTTTGACCCTTTCTTTACCACCCGGCGCAATGAAGGCGGCACGGGACTCGGGCTTCATATCGTCTATAACCTCGTCACCCAGCAGCTCGGCGGGCGCATGATGCTGGAATCCAAGCTGGGACAAGGCACCACTTTTCGCATTATCATGCCCCGGGTTGCCAAGGGCGGCGCGCAAAGCACAGAAAGTGACGGGACTTCTCAATGGCCGAACAGGACGATGTCCTCCACCTGATCGACGATACCGGTACCGCGTCGGAGGATGCCAACGCCCGGAAATGGAAGATCGCCGTCATCGACGACGATCCGGCCGTGCATGACGGCACCCGTTTTGCGCTGTCCGACTACAGCCTCAACGGCCAGAGCCTGGAGATCCTGTCGGCCTATTCCGCGGCGGAAGGCCGCAAGCTGATGGCCGAGCACAGCGACATCGCCGCCGTGCTGCTCGACGTCATCATGGAGACCGACGTCGCCGGCCTCGAGCTGGTCGAGTTCATCCGCAACGAGATCCGGAACGAGACGGTGCGCATCATCCTGCGCACGGGACAGCCCGGCCAGGCGCCCGAGCGGCGCGTGATCGTGCAGTACGACATCAACGACTACAAGGCCAAGACCGAGCTCACCGCCGACAAGCTGTTCACCTCGCTGACCGCGGCGCTGCGCTCCTATCAGCAGCTCGAGCGCATGGTGCAGACAAGGCGCGGGCTCGAGATCATCATCGACGCGGCCTCGACGCTGTACGACTTCAAGTCGATGCAGCGGCTCGCCGAGGGCGTGCTGACCCAGCTGGCCTCGCTGCTCAACGTCGATTGCGCCGGTATACTGGTCTTGCGCGACAATGGCGGCATCGACCCCGAGCTCTCGGTGCTCGCCGGCAGCGGCTGCTACAGCCGTTTCATCGGCACCACGACGTCGAAGGCGCTCGACCCCGAACTGCGCGAGATGGTGGAAGCCGCGTTCCAGCGCCGCAAGAACGAATTCGCCGACCACCGCAGCGTGATCTATTTGCGCACCGGGTCCGGCCGCGAGGTGGTGGTGCTGCTGCAGGCCGAGCGCGAATTGTCCGAGACCGATCGCTCGCTGGTCGAGATCTTCTCCTCAAGGCTTTCGATCGCCTTCGACAACGTCATCCTCTATCAGCAGCTTCAGGCCGCCAACACCCAGCTGGAGGACCGCGTCGCCCAGCGCACCCGCGCGCTGATGCAGGCCAACCGCCGCCTCTCCGCGCAATGGCTGCGGCTGCAGCGTGCCAACGGCTTCAAGAACGAGATTTTGGGCACGGTCGCGCACGATCTGAAAAATCCGCTCGGCGTCATCCTGGGCCGCACCGAGATGCTGAAGGAGCTGATCTCGACCGGCGCCTCGGAAAGTGGCGTGGTCGCCCAGGTCGACCACATCCGCGACGCCACCAAGCGCCTGACCACGATGGTCGACCATCTGATCTCGGACGCGATGGCCGATGCCTTCGACATCACCATCCGCCGCGAGCCCGTCGACGTCGCCGCCCTGGTCAAGGAGGTCGCCGAGGCCAACCAGCCGCTCGCCGTCAACAAGCAGCAGGCGATCAGCGTCGCCGCGCCGGCCAACATCGTCACCATGTGCGACACCGACCGCATCCGCGAAGCCATCGACAATCTCATCAGCAACGCCATCAAATACTCACCGATTGGCGGCAGGATCGACGTGGTCGTCAGCCATGAGGGCAGCGAGACCGTCATCCGCGTCAGCGACGAGGGCGCCGGCCTGTCGCCGGAAGATCTCGGCCGCCTGTTCGGCCGGTTCCAGCGGCTGTCGGCCAAACCGACCGCCGGCGAGAGCTCGACGGGACTTGGGCTCTCCATCGTCAAGCGTATTGTCGACATGCATGGCGGCGAGGTGACCGCCGACAGCGAAGGGCCCGGCAAGGGCTCGACCTTCACCATCACCCTTCCCGCGACCGAAATGCCGTGATCTCAAGACCATGACCCAAAGCCAGCACATCATGATCGTCGACGATGAAGCCCCGGCCCGGGAGATGGTCGGCGATTATCTCAAGATGCACGGCTTCACCGTGACGCTGTGCGACGGCGGCAAGTCCTTGCGCGCCGCGATCCAGGGCAGCATGCCTGATCTGGTCGTGCTCGACCTCAACATGCCCGAGGAAGACGGCCTCTCGATCATCCGCGACCTCAAGAGCCGCATCAACGTGCCCGTCATCATGCTGACGGCAACCGCGAGCCCGATCGACCGCGTGGTGGGGCTCGAGCTCGGCGCCGACGATTACGTGGCAAAACCCTGCGAGCTGCGCGAGCTGATGGCGCGCATCCGCTCGGTGCTGCGGCGGAGCGGGCCGGCCAAGGCCGCAGCGCCGGACGCTGCGGCGGCGAAATCCGACAAGGAGCAGCTGGTACGGTTCGGGACAAAGTGGCTCGACCTCGAAGCCCAGGCCTTGCGCGACGACGAAGGCAATGAGCATCCGCTGACCGCCTCCGAGTTCGGGCTGCTGAAGGTGTTCGCGGCCAATCCGAAGCGCGTGCTGTCGCGCGAGCGCCTGCTCGAACTCGCCAACGCGCGCGACGCCGAAGCCTTCGACCGCGCCGTTGATCTCCGCATCATGCGCATCCGCCGCAAGATCGAGCCCGATCCGGCCAAGCCCGCCGTGATCCGCACCATCCGCGGCGGCGGCTATCTGTTCTCGCCGGCGGGCGAGAAGGCGTAAGAGCAGCCACACTCCCCGCCGTCGTCCGGGACGAGCGCAGCGATGATCCGGGACCCATAACCACAGGAAGTGGTTATGACGCCAAAAGGGTAACTCCGAGTCTTCGCCAAATTTCTCCCTGTGGTTATGGGTCCCGGGTTCGCTTCGCGCCCCGGGACGACAGGAGAGTGATTAGCGCGACCGAACGCAAATCTCCGGGATTCGTTCCGTGGCGCCTCCGTCCGGCTCAAAACCCCTACCCCCGTATTTTCCGTACATTGAAATTCCACGCTTTTTTGTCCCGAATGTTTCGTCATCCCTCCTTCGACGAAACAATTTGGCGGCGCACGAAACCATTTTCCCCTTTTCGTGCAGACGTCCCGAAACGTTGGCTCATTAACACTTTGGTCCAAGGAAACGCCGCTCGGTCGCGGCGCTACGGGGAGCCAAGTCAATGCGGAACGTCATCGCCATCAACGCCCAGGCCAGCCAGAGCATCATCGCCGCTCAGGCGACTTCGGACGACATGCTTCTCGAGAGCATTGCCGACGGCAACCGGACGTCGATGCATATCCTTTATTGCCGGCACAGCGTGCGGGTGTACCGCTTCATCCTGCGCATCGTGCGCGACGCCACCGCGGCCGAAGACCTCGTGAGCCAGGTGTTCCTGGACGTGTGGCGGACCGCCGGCCAGTTCCAGGGCCGCTCGCAGGTTTCGACCTGGCTGCTGTCGATCGCCCGCTTCAAGGCGCTGACCGCAATGCGCCAGCGCCGCTTCGAGGACATCGACCAGGAGGACGTGCGCCAGATCCCCGACGATTCCGATACGCCGGAGACCTCGCTCGACCGCAGCGACACCAGCGCCATCCTGCGCGCCTGCGTGCAGAAGCTGTCGCCCGCGCATCGCGAGATCATCACCCTCGTCTACTACCACGAGAAGTCGGTGGAGGAGGTCGGGCAGATCATCGGCATCCCCCAGAGCACCGTGAAGACGCGGATGTTCTACGCCCGCAAGCAGCTGGCGGAATTGCTTAAGGGCTGCGGCGTCGAGCGCTTCGCCGCCTAAGCTCAATAATTCAAAGGGATAGGGCCGCCGATCTGGCCCTCTCCCGGGACACGGAAGTGTTACCGCCCACGAAACAATTGAAACAAAGCACAACATCAGGCGGAAAAACTTCCCTCCTATAAAGCTCACATACGGTTTTGCTTAAACCTCCCAAGGACCTCTACGACCCGGACGGGATGCCCCCCTCCGGGTCGTTTTGTGTTTGGGGGCATGTTGCGGACTCTAGCCGCCGGCTGAGTAAGGAGGGCACCACTCTCTCATTCCCTCCCCCCTTG
>NZ_PTFE01000157.1:0-11886 GCF_002936975.1 Bradyrhizobium sp. AC87j1 | reverse complement strand
TCTTCGCGACGCTGGAAAAGGCGTTCGCGTGACGGCTGGCCAGCGTCGCTGGCGCCTGCGATAGGAGCTATCGCGGCGCTGCCAGCGGCAGGCTGACGTGAAAGACGGCCCCCCCTGACGGTACGTTCTCGGCCCAGATGCGCCCGCCATGCGCCTCGACGATGGTATGGGCGATCGAGAGGCCGATGCCCATGCCTTGCGCCTTGGTCGTGAAGAACGGCTCGAAGATCTCCGTCACTTTCTCCGCGAGGATCCCGTCGCCGGCATCGGCGACCGAAACGAGGGCCACATTACCGTCGGCAAGACTGGTTCGGCCGATGACGCGGCGCCGCTTGTCCGGGAGATGCGCCACGGCATCGATGCCGTTCACGACGAGATTCAGGATGGCCTGCTGAAGCTGAACCTTATCGCCCCTGACGCGGATATCCGCGGATGAGGGTTCGGTCATGAGTTCGACGTCGTGGGTCAGGGCCTGCACGGAAAGGAATCGAAACACCTCGCCAACCATCGCATTAAGATCGAGCTCGCGCCGTTCGGTCGGGTCTCGCTTCAGAAACGAGCGCAGCCGGCTGATGACGTCGGCGGCACGCTGATCGTCCCGGCGAATGTGGTCCAATATGTGCCTGATCTCGCCGAGGTCGGGCGCCGGATTCCGCAAGATCTGCTGGGCCGTCTCGGCATTGATCAGGATGGCGGCGAGTGGCTGGTTCAGCTCGTGGGCGAGCGAGGCGGACATCTCACCGGCGGTGGCGCGGCGATTCATGTGGGCGAGCTCCGACATGCGTTGCCGTGCCTCGACCTCGGCCACGAAGCGCAAGCGGCGCTCGCGAAGCAGAATGGCGATCATCAGCGCCTGCACCAGAACGACGCTGGCGACGATGGTGACGTGCCAGTGATACTTCTCCCAGAAGGTCGGTTCACGGAAACGCACCTCGCTGCCGGGAGGCAGATGGGCCTCGTCCACGTTCCAGCGTTTCAGCTCCCGCCAGTCGAAGATCGGCTTCACGTTATTCCCGCCGAAGGGGACGATGCTCGACGGGGCCTCGCCGTCGAGAATCCGCATGGCGACTTCGCCGGCTTCCCGTCCGATCATTTCGGGCAGCAGCAGGAAGCCGCCCACGCCCGAGCGCCCGAGGAACGTATCGGACGTGATGATGATCGGGCGGTTGGCGCTCTCGGCGATGCGTGCGAGCGCGGCGGCCGGGGAATAATAGGTGCCTTCGCCGTCGGAATACATCGCCGAGGTCAAGATCGCGGAGCGCGCGGGCAGTGAGGCGACGTGAGCGCGGACCTCGCGCAGCACCGCGCCCGACAGATCGGTGACTTCGAGGTCGGGCATTGCCGCCGCGAAGTCCTGCTTCCAGTGTCCGTATGTCAGCGGATTTTTCCAGGCCTCGCCGACGAGAACGACACGGTTGAGCTCGGGAACGACGGCGCGGGCTGCGGTCAGCAGCTGCGCCGGTCTCACCCGTGCGAAGACGGTCGTCGTGTTGGGCAGGAACAGCGCGCGGGTCTCGGGCAGATCGGGCACGAAGCCGTAGACGACCGGCGCTGCCGGCCAGATCCCCTGCTTGCGCTTCTGAAGGAATTTCGCCGATGAGACCCCGATCGAAACGATGACGTCGATCGGCTGCTGCGCATATTTGGTCTTGAAGTGACCGACCAGGCTCTCTTCGTAGTCCGGTCCCGGGAAGCGGGCGAGGTCGAGGCTCTCGCCGTAGGTCACCGTGTGACTCGTCCCGTTCGGCTTCGCGGCGGCGCGGATGCCGGCAAAGATCTCGGAATAGAAGGGCGAGCGAAAATCAGCCTCTTCCAGAACCAGGATCGAACGCTGCCGCTTGCCGTCGGCCGCGATGCATTCACGCGACAGGCTTGCGAGCAGGCAGATGATCAGGATGCGCATGAGCCCGGTGATCATACGCATTGTCGGGCTCTCGGCCCCGCCTCCAGTTGCAATCGGGCTTCCTCGGTGAGGATGCGCGCGAGAGCATACAAGCCGGACCTGGAGTTTCAAACGGAAGGATGCGCCGCCGCTCCGCTGACACAGCAGGCGAGACGAAGTGCCGCTACTTGAACGGATCCTGGATCGACGGCGCCGATTGCCGGATGCGGCGCACGCTCACTGGGGTGCCGTCGGAGACGAAAAGCAATTCGTAGCGCCGGCCTTCGCTGTCGGTGGCGGAGCAAGTGACGTCGGTCACCCTCCTGGCGGCGAAATTGCCGGTCTGGCGGCAGAGGCCGGTGGAGGTCTGCTCGGCCGGCACCGGCAGGCCGTCGACCCTGGGGCGGTCCTTGGAGTTGAGCAGCATGCGGTCGATCGGCAGCTCGTAGGAATTGTCGTCGGCGCGCTTGCCGTTCTCGCCGGAGAACGACACGACATGGCTGTCGTCGGAGGGATCGTCGACAGCGACCGCGAAATTGACCCGGCCCTTGTCACCATGGGCGTAGGCCACCGTCTTGCAGGCGAAGGTGCGCCCGGCGACCTTGAAGGTCTTGCAGTGGCCGGACATCAGCGCCAGCAGGTCGATGAAGGCATTCTGCGGCGCCGGCGGATTGTTGACCGGGATCGGTCTGGAAGTCTCGGCAAAACAAGGACTTGCCCCCGCGGCAAGGGTCGCGGCGAAGACTAGCGTGGCGGCCTGAAGCGGTCGGCAGAGGCGCATCGGAAGGCTCACGTGCCAGGGAACCACGGTCAGGTTCCGTACCATAACGATCGAACCGCAAATTGGTTGCGATCCCGTTTGTCCTGCAAGTCCCGCCTGAAATACCACCGCGCCACCCCGACGGCGATTCATCCAAATCGCCCAAACCGTCCCGCAGGCACTTGCCGTCAGGCCGGTGTTTTTTTCGTGGCGGAACTCAGGCCATCGCCGCCTGCCAGCGCGTATCGCGAAGTGAGGGCCGGCGGTGCAGGCGGGCGTCCAGCAGGGCGCGGGCGCGGGCGAGCTCGCCGCCGCGCATGAGGGCGACGATGTAGGTGTCCTCGACCAGTTCGCGCTGGGCGTGGCTGCCGCCGATCCGCACGACCTCGCCGAGAACCGGCGCCAGCGTTTGCGCGCATGACGCGTAATTCTCATCTGCAAAGGCCGCCAGCGCGCGGAAGATCGCCGGCACCACGGGGCCGGCCGGCAGCTTGCCCTCGGCGAGGCGCTGCTCGATGGCCGCAAGGCGCGTGGTGAGCGCCGGGTGATTCTGCGTCGCCGCCGCGAACAGCGCCATGTGGATGTCGGCGAAAGACAGGCTCGACTTCGGAAACAGTTTTTGCGCGCTGGCGTCGGCTTCCAGCCACAGCGCCTCCGGCACGGAATGGCCGTAAGCCGACACGCGCCACAGCAGCGAGGCGGCGTCGGTGATGATGTTGAGCGGCGGCGCCTGCGTGACCGACGGCTGGAGCACGTCGGCATAGATCGACAGTGCGCGGGTCGCATCGCCATGCTCGAGCGCGCCGAGCGCCTGGTGCCAGCTTATATGGCCGTGCAGGATTCCGGCGCGGTCGTAAGTCGGCATCCAGTCGTTGACGAGGCGGTCGGCCGCCTCGATCGAGCCGTCCTCGAACATCGCATGCAGCACGGCGTGTGCGGCGTGGGCATTCCGACGGCGCAAATTGAAGCCGCGCTCGGTCATGGCGCGGCCGCGCGCGACGTCGCCGTTTTCGGTCATCGCCCAGCCGGCCATGGTCAGGAACCACCAGTCCTCGCCATAATGCTGCGCAAGCCGCTCGCACAGCTCATGCCGCGCACGGTCGTGGTCGGCCATGCCGGAGAAGGCGAACAGGCCGAACGCGCCGAGCGGCAGCGACAGCACCATTGCATCGCGTGGCGAGCTCTCGATATGCCTCAGCGTCGCTGCGATCGCCTCCGGCAGCCGGCCCTCGATCGCCAGCGCCAGCGTCTCGACATGCGAGCGCTCGCGCTCCGTGCCGCGCTTGGCGACCAGCTCGCGCGCGAGCGCCGCCTTGCTTCGGGCGAGATCGCCCTGCTGGTAGAAGGCGTGCACGCGCGCGCGGGCGATATGGGGAAGCGCAAAGTCCGGGTCGGCCGCGATCGCGCGCTCCAGCATCTCCGCCATGCCGGTCCAGCCCGCGAGCATGAGGTCGACGCCCTCGCGATAGGCGCCAGCGGCCGCATCGGATGTGGTGGAGAGCGGCAGGCCGTAACGGTCTTGATGCGCCATCGTCGTCTCCCGGTTTCACGCCGTCCGCGCGCGGCGGCCTTCGATCGGGTAGGCGGGATCGTTGTAGCCCGGCGTCGAGGGATGGCCTGGCACGACAAGCCGATCGATCAGTGCCTCGTCATCCCCAGTGAAGCGATAGTCGAGCGCGCTGATGTAGCCGTCCCACTGCTCCTCGGTGCGGGGCCCCGCGACGATCGAGGAGACGAAGGCGGAGTTGAGCACCCAGGCGACGGCGAACTGGCCGGCGGTGATGCCTTTCTTCTCGGCGTGCGACTTGATCTCCTGCGCGAGCTGAAGCGATTCCGGCCGCCATTCGGTCTGCATCATGCGGGTATCGTTGCGGCCGGCGCGCGTCTCCTTGTCCGGGGCGGCATCGGGCTTGTATTTGCCGGTGAGGACGCCGCGCGCCAGCGGGCTGTAGGGCACGATGCCGAGGCCGTAATAGGAGCAGGCCGGAAAATGCTCGACCTCGGGCATGCGGTTCATCGCGTTGTAATAGGGCTGGCTCACCGCAGGACGGTCGATGCCGAGGCGGTCGCAGATGTTGCAGATCTCGGCGACGCGCCAGGCGCGGTAGTTCGAGACGCCGAAATAGCGCACCTTGCCGGCGCGGATCAAATCGCCCATCGCGCGCACCGTCTCTTCCAGCGGTGTCGAATGGTCTTCCTTGTGCAGATAGTAGATGTCGATGTGGTCGGTGCCGAGCCGCGTCAGGCTTTCGTCGGCGGCCTGCAGCACCCAGCGCCGTGACAGTCCGCCGCGATTGGGATCGTCGCCCATGGGATTGGCGAGCTTTGTGGCCAGCACCCAGGCGTGGCGGCCTTTGCCGATCGCGCGGCCGACCACTTCTTCGGAGGCGCCCTTCGAATAGGCGTCCGCGGTGTCGATGAAGTTGATGCCGGCATCGCGCGCCTTGTCGATGATCCGCTTTGACGTGGCTTCATCGGTCGGCCCGCCGAACATCATGGTGCCCAGACAAATCGGCGACACTTTCAGGCCGGTGCGGCCGAGCTGACGGTATTGCATGGGCGGGTCCTCGATATCTTTGGGAGCGCAGCATAGCCAGCTACAGTCGTCATTGCGAGCGCAGCGAAGCAATCCAGCAATGCCGCTTCCTCTCGTCGTCCCGGACAAGCGCGCCCCAAGCGCGCGCAGATCCGGGACCCATAACCACAGGGTTGCGTTCGGCGAAGACTCGGAGTCACGAGCTTCGTGCCACAACTGCTCCCTGTGGTTATGGGTCCCGGCCTGCGCCGGGACGACAGCGGAGTGTGTGGTTGCGGCAGTGGCAACCTGACCGAACAGCTACCCCGGCCCCTTCAAAATCTTGAACACGCCATTCGCCATCACGATGCAGCGACCATCCACGGTCACCTCCGTGCTCATGAAGATCAGGCTGCGGGTCGAGCGCACCACGCGCGGGCGGGAGATCAGGATGTCGCCGATCTGGCCGGCCTCGACGAAATGGGTGTCGAGCTGCACCGTCGCCATGAACTCCTTGCCGGAGACGTAGCGGGCGGTCATGCCGCAGGTGCGGTCGGCAAAGGTCATCATCACACCACCCTGGACCATGCCGCGACGATTGTGGTGCTTGTCCTCGGTCGCGAGCGCGAATTCGTAATGACCGTCGACCTTGCGCTCCCACAGGGGACCGATCAGGTGCATGAAGCCCGTGGTCTCCAGGATGGTCCAGCCGTCTGATTTCAGCCTTGCGGCGGCCTTGTTGGTCATCTCGTCGTCCATTCCGGTGCGAGCCTTGCGATCTCGTTTCATCGGGGCCGGACGTGGTGTAGTCAAGCATCATGAGACCGTTCGACGATGCCACACGGCGGAATATTGCGAATGCCTGCGCGGCCTTCATGCGGCTGCCGGCGGGTGAAGCACCGACGACGCTGAAGCGTGCCGCGGTGGCGGTTGCGCTGACCGCGAGCGAGGACGATGACACCGCATTCCTGCTCACGCTGCGCGCATCACATCTGCGCGCCCATCGCGGCCAATGGGCGCTGCCGGGCGGCCGCTGCGATGCCGGCGAGACGCCGGTCGAGGCGGCGCTGCGTGAGCTCGACGAGGAGCTCGGCCTCCGCCTCACCGGCGCGGAAGTGCTCGGTACGCTCGACGACTATCCAACCCGCTCCGGCTATCTGATCACGCCCGTCGTGGTCTGGGCCGCCGACAGTGCCGCGATCAAGCCAAACCCGGACGAGGTGGCTTCGGTCCATCGCATTGCGCTCGACACCATCGAGCGCGATGACGCTTTCGATTTCGTCGCGATCCCCGAGAGCGCGCGCCGCGTCATCCGTTTCCATCACCAGGAAAGCCTGATCCACGCGCCGACGGCGGCGCTGATCTACCAGTTCCGCGAGGTGCTGGCGGGCCGGCACACCCGCGTGGCGGAGCTGGAACAGCCGGTCTTCGCCTGGAAGTGACGATGGTAAACGGCGCGTTAACGTGACGGTTACCGGATGCCTGCTAAGAGGGCAGCATGCATCATTCGATTCGAAACTGCCTCTCTCGAAACAGCCTTGCGCTGGTTCCACTCGCGCTCGCATTGCTCGCGCCCGCCGCTCGTGGCGGCGAGATCGACGCGCTGCCGCCCGCCGTTCGCGATGCCAACGCCCAGCTGCTGTCGCAGTTTTTTGCGCAAGGCGGGGGAGCCTCGCCGGCCGTGCTCGAATATCGCCGCAAGCTTGCGGAATATCAGGCGGCGCGCGCGGCGTTCGACGCCGAGGCCGGCGCCTATTGGAGCCAGATCTCCGAGAAGCGGAAAGGCCGCAACGCCAAGCGGCGCAGCGGGCAGCAGGTGACGCTCGACGACTACGTGCTGGAGCATCCGCCGCTCTATAACGGGCCGAAGAAGCCGGTGAATCCCGACCCGGAGGAAACGCCGGATCGTCCCCCCAAAAAGCCGATCCCGGTGGTTGCCGATTTCCTGCGCGCGGCGCAGGAGCTCTACCAGTTCACGCCGCAGCGCCCGGCGAGCGAGATCGAGTTCAAGCGCGCCTATGCGCGCTACGCGCTCGCCTCCGGGCTGACGCGCGAGCAGGCCGTGCGGGTCTATTCGTTCGAGACCGGCGGCACCGGCAGCCACGACGTGCAGGCGGGAATCGAGCATGGCGGTAAGCGCGCGATCTCGACCGCGATGGGCTACAACCAACTCCTGACCACCAACAGCGTCGAGCTGCTCGCCGAGCAGGGGCACGAACTCATTCGCGCGCTCTCCGAGAAAGTGGCGCGGACATCAGGACCGGCGCGCCAGTCGCTCGAGCACAAGCTCGTCGTGCTGAAGAAAATGGTGGCGCATGCGAAGTCGGTGCCGGACACCTGGTCGGAGCACGAGAAGATCGGCAACACCGCGCAGGGCTGGGCCATGCATGCCATGGTGCTGGACATCGATGTCGGGCCGATGCTGCAGACCCACAAGCTCCTGACCTCGGTGCTGTTCGCCCGCGCCAAGGGCTACAGCCGTCCGCTGACGGCGGCCGAGCTCGAGATGATGAACCTCACCGGCGACGGCACCGGGCTCGACATGGTGACGATGCCGCAGGCGATGCGCGAGCAGGTGCCGACCTCGAACTTCTTCCAGCGCGGCGGCTACGAGCGCAACCCGGTCGCGATTCGCCACAACACGGTGGCCAAGCTGCTGGCGGTGACGGACGATCGGATGGACGCGAACAGCAGCAAACCCGGTGCAAGGGAATTGGCGGGCGCGTTTTAGGGAACTGGCGAGCTGCCGTAGGGTGGGCAAAGCGAAGCGTGCCCACCATTTCGATCAGAACGAGGTGCTAGATGGTGGGCACGGCACTAACGCGCCTTTGCCCACCCTACGGCAGCTTCGTTCGTGGCGAGAGCCGCCGCTCCTATTGATCCGGCCCGAACTTGAACTTGCCGTCGCCTTCCAGATAGGGGCCGCTGCGCATGTAGAGCTGGCCGTTGTGGCCGATGAAGAACAGCGTGCCCTTCGGGACCTTCTTGGCGCCCTTCAGGAGCTCGCCGGCGTTGCTGGTGCCCATCTTGTAGGAAAAGGTTTTGCCCTCCCTGTCATAGGCGTAGCCGGTGTCGGGCTTGAGCTCCCATGGCGTTGCCGGGGCTTGCGCGAAAGCGGGCGCGGCGAATGCGCCGAGCACCGTTACGAGTGCAGCCGATACAAGTGCAAATGTCTTGGTTGAAAATGCCATCATCCATCCTCCCCCGTCGCTGGGGTACCCGGCTTGAACAAATCACGAACGGCCTATCCGGGTCAATTTGCGAAAGCGCCGCAGCGCATCACGTCTTGCCCAGCAGTTTGTGATTTTCCCTTCGTCCCCTCGCGACTATGTTCCGCTTTCCGTCTAGAACGCAACTCGACAAAATTATGGGTGGGGATGATTCGGATGCGCCATGTGATTAAACTTTGCTGGGCTGCTGCATTGTCGTTGACGGCGCTGGCACCGGCCGCCCGGGCCGATGATTACCAGCTCAGCCACAACCAGCGGATTTCGTGCAGCCGCGGCCTTGCCCCGGGCAAGCTGAACACGGCGACCTGCAAGTCCTACACCTACCTCTTCAACACCAAGACCTCGGAATATTTCCGCTGTCAGGTCTCGCTGGCGCTGACCCGCGACAACAAGGAAGTCATCAACGTCCAGACCGACGGTGGCTGCACCAAGAAGCCGCGCATCTTCGAGACCGACGGGAAGTATGATTTCGACGCGACCGAGACCGAGCCGCCGAACACCAATTCGTTCTTCGGCCCCGGCGGCTATTCGGTGTGGGCGGCCGATGTCGGCGCGCAGAAGGTGCGCGGCTGCATCATCATCTCCTCCGGCCTCGGTTCCGACATCTCCAAGTGCCTGGACATGACGTTCCAGTGAAACGTCGCTCGCGATGGCGGCGCTCCGGACTACGGCTGCGCCACCTCGCCGCACCTCGGGTTCCCGAAAAATCCTGCCGGATCGGCCGTTTACCGCAGTCCTGTTTTGTCTTTTGGATGGGTTGACCCGCATCCCTCATCCGGCCAATTTCGCCGCCGGTTTGGGGAGAACAACAACCATGAAACGGACCATTTTCGGCGCGGCCGCGGCTCTTGCTCTGGCGGCGTCGGCACCTTGCGCGCAGGCGCAATCCTTCATCAACGTGCTGACCGGCGGCACCTCCGGCGTCTATTATCCGCTCGGGGTCGCGATCGGGAAGATCTACGGCGACAAGATTCCGAACGTGAAGACGCAGGTGCAGGCCACCAAGGCGTCGGTCGAGAATTTGATCCTGCTGCAGCAGGGCCGCGGCGAGCTGGCGTTCACGCTGGGCGATTCGCTCAAAGCCGCCTGGGACGGCGAGGAGGAGGCGGGCTTCAAGACCAAGCTCGACAAGCTCAGGACCATCGGCGCGATCTATCCGAACTACATCCAGATCGTCGCGACCACTGAATCCGGCATCAAGACGCTGGCCGACCTCAAGGGCAAGAGCCTCTCTGTCGGTGCGCCGAAGTCCGGCACTGAGCTGAATTCGCGCGCGATCCTGGCCGCCGCCGGCATGAGCTACAAGGATCTCGGCAAGGTCGAATACCTGCCGTTCGCCGAATCCGTCGATCTCATGAAGAACCGCCAGCTTGCAGCGACGCTGCAATCGGCCGGCCTCGGCGTCGCCTCGCTGAAAGACCTTTCGACCTCGAGCCCGATCACGGTGGTGTCGGTGCCGAAGGAGACCGTCGACAAGATCGGCCCGCCCTTCGTCTCCGCAATCATTCCGGCCAACACCTATACCGGCCAGGACAAGGACGTGCCGACGGCGGCCGTGATCAATTATCTCGTCACGAGCTCCGCCGTGTCCGACGATCTCGCCTATCAGATGACCAAGCTGATCTACGAGTCGCTGCCGGAATTGCAGAACGCGCACGCGGCCGGCAAGGAGATCAAGCTCGAGACCGCAGCGACGGGCAGCCCGGTTCCGCTGCACCCCGGCGCGATCCGCTATTACAAGGAAAAAGGGCTGATCAAGTAAGGCGCGCTCTTTCCGCGAACGTCATGCCCGGGCTTGTCCCGGGCATCCACGTTCTTGGAGACACCCGTAAGACGTGGATGGCCGGGACAAGCCCGGCCATGACGGTGTGGTGAGCAATGCCTCGATGATATAAGCGCCACAGGGCTGAGGACGAGATAGATGCTGGAAAAGGCAGAGGGCACGGCGACCGCGCCCGAGAAGGTCAAGGTCGAGTTCGACAATTTCGAGCACGGTTTCCCGGAAGGTTTCGGTCCGGGCTGGTGGGGGCAACTCGCCTACTGGATCGGCATCGCCTTCGCCACCTTCCAGCTCTATGTCGCCGCCTTCAACTATCTGCCGAGCCAGGTGGTGCGCGGTGTCCATGTCGGCTTCCTCGTCCTGCTCACCTTCGGCCTGATCGCCAATTTTACCGCGAAGAGCAATGCCGGCCGCGCGCTCGGCTGGGTGATCGGCGGCGCCGGCTTCCTGTGCGGGCTCTACCAGTGGATCTTCTATGCCGATTTGATCGCGCGCGACGGCGACCCGACGCGGCTTGATCTCGTGGTCGGCACGGTGCTGGCGGTGCTGATTTTCGAGGGCACGCGGCGCCTGATGGGCGCGGCGCTGCCGTTGATGTGCGGCGCCTGCCTCGTCTACTGGTTCTTCGGCCAGTACCTGCCGTCGCCGCTCAACCATCGCGGCTACGACTTCGACCAGATCATCACGCATCTGTCGTTCGGCACCGAAGGCTTCTACGGCGTGCCGATCTACGTGTCGGCGACCTACATCTTCCTGTTTATCCTGTTCGGTTCGTTCCTGGAGCGCGCCGGCATGATCCAGCTGTTCACCGACGTTTCGCTCGGCCTGTTCGGCCGCACCCGCGGGGGACCTGCGAAAGTCGCGGTGTTCGCCTCGGGCATGATGGGCACGATCTCCGGCTCGGGCGTCGCTAATGTCGTGACCGTCGGCCAGTTCACGATTCCCTTGATGATCAGGTTCGGCTATCGCCGCGCCTTCGCCGCCGGCGTCGAAGCCACGGCCTCGATGGGCGGGCAGATCATGCCGCCGGTGATGGGCGCGGTCGCCTTCATCATGGCCGAGACGCTCGGCGTGCAATATTCCGAGATAGTCAAGGCGGCGGCCATTCCCGCGATCCTCTATTTCGCGTCCGCGTTCTGGATGGTGCATCTGGAAGCCGGCAAGCACGGCCTCGTCGGCATGAAGCGCTCGGAAATCCCGAGCGCCTGGAGGGCGCTGGTGACGCGCTGGTACCTCGTGCTGCCGCTCGCCGCCCTCGTCTACATGCTGTTCGAGGGATTTACGCCGCTCTATGCCGGCAGCATGGGTCTGGCGCTGACGGTGGCGCTGATCCTCGGCACCGCCATCACCACCGGCGCCTCCTCGAATGTGATCCGCACCATCTTCTGGATCGGCCTTGCGCTCGTCGTCGCCGCGCTCTCGCGTGACGGCCTCAAGATCGTGCCGGTCGCCAGCGTCGTCGTGGGGCTGATCGTGATCACCGCCTTCGTGCGCGGGGGCTTTGCGGCGTTGCGTGCCTGCCGGGACGCGCTGGCCGAGAGCGCCAAATCCGCCATCACCGTCGGCATGGCCTGCGCCATCGTCGGCGTCATCATCGGCATGATGTCGCAGACCGGCGTCGGCACCATCTTCGGCGGCTGGGTGATCGGGCTCGGCGAGAAGAGCCTGTTCCTGGCGCTGATCATGACCATGCTGCTATCGATCCTGCTCGGCACCGGC
>NZ_PTFE01000156.1:0-12147 GCF_002936975.1 Bradyrhizobium sp. AC87j1 | reverse complement strand
CGCCTCGGCGGTTGGACCGGATACTACGGTAAACCAGGACCCATCACGATCCTCCAGGGCCTGTTGGCCCTCAGGGCCATGCTCAGCGGCTGGAGGATCGCTCGCGATGTGTGAATCAAATAGGGTCTAGCCGGGGCATGACAGCGAAGTGTGGAGCAATCACCGCCGCTCGCGAAAGAACTCCTTGAGCAGCCGCGCCGCCTCGCTCTCGCCGACGCCGGAATAGACGTCCGGCGCGTGGTGGCAGGTCGGCGAGGCGAAGAACCGCACGCCCGATTCCACCGCGCCGCCCTTGGGGTCGGCGGCGCCGTAATAGAGGCGCCTCACCCTTGCAAACGAGATCGCGCCCGCACACATGGTGCAGGGCTCCAGCGTCACGTAGAGGTCGCAGTCGACCAGGCGCTCGCTGCCGATCTTTTTCGCCGCCTCGCGCAGCGCAACGATTTCGGCATGGCCGGTGGGGTCGCGGTCGGTCAGCGTCCGATTGGCGGCGGTGGCGATGACCTCGTCATTGCGGACCACCACGCATCCGATCGGAACTTCGCCCGCTTTTCCGGCATTTTCGGCCGCCAGAAGCGCCAAATCCATGAAAGAGGGGGCTTTCAAGCCTCGTATCATCCGAAGAAACCTGCTAGTAGCTGCGCCTTCAGCAGAAGTGCTTACCGGTTTTGCCTGGGCATGCGGCTCCGAACGAGCGCGCACAATGCTCAACGGCCACCCCCTTGAGTGAGATCATTCATGCCTCGCGACAGCGACAAAGACAACGATTCCCGCGGCCGGCGAGGCCCCGCCAAAGGCGGCCGTTCCGGCAAGGCGCGCGGCCCCGAGAAGAAGTTCGCCAAGCGCGGTTTTGAGGGCAAGAGCGAGGGGAGGGGCGATCGCGACAGCCGCCCGCCCCGTGGTGACCGCGACAGCCGCGCGCCCCGCGAGGGTAAACCGTTCCGCCGCCGCGAGGAGGGCGATGCCCCGCGCCGCGATTTTTCCGACCGTCCCCGCTTCAAGCGCGATGACCGCGGCAGCGAGGGCCGCGGTGAGCGCAGCTTCAAGCCGCGTGGCGACCGTCCGTTTTCCGATCGTTCCTCGCGCGATGGCGAGAAGCGCCCATTCAAGCCGCGCGGTGATCGCCCCTCCTATGGCCGCGACGACCGTCCGCCGCGGAGCCGGGATCGCGACGATTCCCGTCCCGCCGGCCGTTCCGGCGACAAGAAATTCGGTGACAAGCGGCCCTACGCGCCGCGTGGCGATCGTCCGGAACGCAAGTTCGATGGCGAACGGAAGTTTTCGCGGGGCGGCCCTGATCGCGACCGCGGCGAGCGCGGCGATTCCAAGCCGTGGCAGAAGCGCGACGACCGTCCGCGTGGCGATCGGCCGCCGCGCAAGGATTTTAACAGTGGCCCGCGCAAGGATTTTAGCAGTGGCCCGCGCAAGGATTTCGGCGGCCGTGATCGCGGCGAGGACAAGCCCTGGCAGAAGCGTGAGGGCGGAGCCGGCCGCGAAGGTGGCCGCGGCGACGACCGTCCGCGCTTCTCGCGTTCACGAGACGATCGCGCATCGGGTGATCGTCCGTTCCGCGAGCGGCCCAAATTCGATCGGCCGCGCGAGGATCGTCCAAAGTTCGATCGGCCCCGTCGCGATGGCGATGGCGACCGCGGCGGGCGTGGTGGTGACCGGCCGAAATTCAATCGTCCGCGCGAACGCTCGGAAGGCCGTTCCGACTGGCACGAGCATCCGCGCAGCGAAGGCCGCTTCGGTGATCGCCCGCGTCGAGAGAACGAGGACGACAGCAGGATTTTCGAGAAGCGTCCGGCCTTCGGCGGCCGCGGCGCCTATCGCGAGCGGGACCGCGATTTCGACCGCCGGCCCCGCCGGGAAGAAGAGCCGAAGCCGAAGAAGGCCGGCGAGCGCATCGCCAAGGCGCTGGCGCGTGCGGGGCTTGCCTCGCGGCGCGATGCCGAGGAAATGGTCACGCAGGGCCGCGTCACCGTCAACGGCCGTGTCATCAACTCGCCCGCGCTCGACATTACGAAGAACGACGTCGTTCTGGTCGACGGCAAGCCGTTGCCGGAGCGCGAGCGCACGCGGCTGTTCCTCTATCACAAGCCGCGCGGCCTGATGACCACGCATGACGATCCCGAGGGTCGTCCGACCGTGTTCGACAACCTGCCCGAAGGCCTGCCGCGGCTGATCTCGATCGGTCGGCTCGATTTCAACACCGAAGGCCTGCTGCTGCTCACCAATGACGGCGGGCTCGCGCGTACGCTGGAGCTGCCGGACACCGGCTGGCTGCGCCGCTATCGCGTTCGCGCCCATGGCGACGTCACCCAGGCGCAACTCGACGAGCTCAAGAACGGCATCGAGGTCGAGGGCGTCAAATACGGTCCGATCGAAGCGACGCTGGAGCGCGACCAGGGCGCCAATGTCTGGCTGGTGTTCGCGATCCGCGAAGGCAAGAACCGCGAGGTGCGCAATGTCTGCGCTCATCTCGGGCTCGAGGTGAACCGGCTGATCCGTGTTTCCTACGGTCCGTTCCAGCTCGGCGAGGTGCCCGAAGGTCAGGTCGAGGAGATCAAGTCGCGCGTGCTGCGTGACCAACTCGGCGACAAGGTGATCGAGAAGTCGGGGGCGCAGTTCGACGTGCCCTCGAAATCCGCCTCGCGCGTCGACGATGCGCCGCGCGAGACGAAGCCCGCCAGCAAGCGCGCGGTGATCAACGACCGCAAGGGTCGCCGCGTGCTGGTGCAGCGCACCGGCAGCGAGGAGGCGCGCGAGCGCAACGAGGAAGAGGCCAACGGCTACGGCCCGCCGCGCCGTCCCAAGCGCGGCTATCACGGCAAGCGCGATTTGACGCCGAAGGAGGACTAGCTTGCGCGTCGTCGGCGGTCGATTGAAGGGGCGCAATCTCGCCTCACCGTCCTCGCGCGACATCCGCCCCACGGCGGACCGCCTGCGCGAGTCCGTCTTCAACATCCTCGTGCACGCCTATGACGATCCGATTGCGGACGCGCGCGTGCTCGATCTCTTCGCCGGTACCGGTGCGCTCGGCATCGAGGCGTCGTCACGCGGCGCGAAGTTCACGCTGTTCGTCGACAACGGCGCGGAGGCTCGGGCGCTATTGCGCAATAACGTCGAGTCGCTCGGCCTCGGCGGCGTGACAAAAGTCTATCGCCGCGATGCGACCGATCTCGGTCCCGCGCATCCGGTCGAGCCGTTCTCGCTGGCGTTCCTCGATCCGCCCTATGGCAAGGGGTTTGCGGAGAAGGCGCTGGCAAGCTTGCGCGATGGCGGCTGGCTCACGCCCGGCGCGTTGATCGTGGTCGAGGAGGCCAAGGCGGCGCAGTTTGCGACGCCGGAAGGTTTCGAGGAATTGGAGCGGCGGGCGTATGACGACACGGAGTTCGTGTTCTTGCGTAGGGCGGATTAGCGAAGCGTAATCCGCCGTCGGCTCCGCGGATTCAGCTGCCGTAGGGTGGGCAAAGCGAAGCGTGCCCACCACCTGTCTCGATCATGGAGAGATCGTGGGCACGGCGCGTTGCGCCTTTGCCCACCCTACGGCACCTTCACCACGGCACCGTCACCTTCGCCCGAACAGCTTCTCCACATCGCTCAGCTTCAGCTCGACATAGGTCGGCCGGCCGTGATTGCACTGGCCGGAGTTCGGGGTGTCCTCCATCTCGCGGAGCAGGGCGTTCATCTCTTCCGGCCGCAACCTTCGGCCGGCGCGCACCGAACCGTGGCACGCCATGGTCGCCGCGACGTGCATCAGGCGGCGCTCGAGCGGCAGCGCCTCGTCCCACTCGGCCATGTGCTCTGAGAGATCGCGCAGCAATCCGCCCGCATTGGTCTTGCCGAGCAGCGAGGGCGTCTCGCGCACCGCGACCGCGCCCGGGCCGAAGGATTCGATGGCGAGACCGAACGATGCGAGCTCCTCGCTGCGCTCCAGGAGGCGCTCGACCGTCGCCTCGTCCATCTCGATGATCTCGGGGATCAAGAGGATCTGCCGCTGCACGCCGTTCGCAGCCAGCGAGGCCTTCAGCCGCTCATAGACGATGCGCTCATGCGCGGCATGTTGGTCGACGATGATCAATCCGTCGCGGGTCTGCGAGACGATATAGGTCTCGTGGATCTGCGTGCGCGCCGCGCCGAGCGGGCGGTCGACCAGATCGCTGACGGGCTGGGACTCGATCCGCACGTCCGCACTGGGCGCGCCGACGTCGAAGGCGGCCTGCGTGCGCTCTGCGAAAGCGGGTGCGGCCGAGCCCTCGAATGACGGCATCGGCGCAACGGGCGCGGACGGCGAAGCCCGCCAGTCCCAGCTTGCCGGACGCGGCGGCGTGAAGGCCGGCCGGAACGAGGACAACGCGCTCTCGCCGCTGTTGGCGGCCGTGCGTCGGCCCTCCCGCGCGAGCCCGTCCTTCAGCCCGTGTACGATCAGCGCGCGGACGAGGCCGGCGTTGCGGAAGCGCACTTCGGTCTTGGCCGGATGCACGTTGGCATCGACCTCGCGGGGATCCAGCGTGACGAACAGCGCCAGCACGGGATGCCGGTCGCGTGGCAGATAATCGGCATAGGCTCCGCGCACCGCCCCCAGGATCAGCTTGTCGCGGACCGGGCGGCCGTTGACGAAGAGATATTGCCCGAGCGCATTGGCTTTGGTCAGCGCAGGTGCCGCGGCATAGCCGGCGACGACGACGCCCTCGCGCTCGGCATGGACCTCGAAGGCATGGCTGCGAAACTCAGCGCCCAGAATGTCGCCGAGCCGCGTCAGGCGACCGGCGGCGCCGGGCAGCGCCGCGGCCCAGGTCACCGGTGCGCGCTCCTCGCCCGCCAGCGTGAAGGCGATATCGGGCCGCGCCATCGCGAGGCGCCGCACCACCTCGCGGATCGCTTCTGCCTCGGTGCGGTCGGTCTTCAAAAATTTCAGCCGGGCCGGCGTCGCATAAAAGAGGTCGCCAACCTCGACACGGGTGCCATGCGCCAGCGCCGCCGGCATGATCTCGGACTTCTCGCCGCCCTCGACCGTGAGCGCCCAGGCGTGCGGCTCACCGGCATGCCGGGTGGTGATGGACAGTCGTGCCACCGAGCCGATCGAGGGCAGCGCCTCGCCGCGGAACCCGAGCGTGCGGATCTGGAGCAAATCCTCGTCGTCGAGCTTCGACGTGGCGTGGCGCTCGACCGCAAGCGCGAGGTCTTTCGCGGTCATGCCGCCGCCGTCGTCGGTGATGCCGATCCGGCGCCGCCCGCCGCCATCGGTGAACACGTCGATCCGGCTCGCGCCGGCATCGATCGCATTCTCGACCAGCTCCTTGACCACGCTCGCCGGACGCTCGACCACCTCGCCGGCGGCGATGCGGTTGACGACCTGTTCTGGAAGCTGGCGGACGGGCATGAGGTTCTGACTTGGATTCGCGAACAGCGCTACTCTAGGCCGTGTTGCGTCAAAAGCATGTGTTGGGCAACAGCCGTGTGGCCGCCTGGGGAAGAGGGTTGCCTATCACATTGAAGACATTGAGCGTTCGAGAAAATTGCGTAACCGGAATCGGCCGACATCCGACGACGGTCCGGATTGTGAGGCGCCGGGCAGCGGTGTAGCATCGTGAAAAAACGGCAACAGGACGGGAGGACGCCATGTGCCATCTCTTCGCGCATCAGCCCCAGGGCGATTACGAATCCCAGACCCGCTCCCTGCGGATCGATGGCCATTGCACCTCGATCCGGCTGGAAATGGCGTTCTGGGACACGCTGGAGGAGATCGCGGCCAGGGAGGCCATGAGCCTCGGCAAGTTCCTGACGACGCTCTACAACGAGGTGCTCGACCATCATGGCGAGGTCAATAATTTCGCCTCGCTGCTGCGCTGCTCGTGTCTGATCTATCGCTCGAAGAGCATGGCGACGGTGCCGGAGTTCAAGGCGACGGTGACGCCGATTCTCGATGCGGCGGAGTAGTCGTTGCTGCAAGAGACCGCATCCGCATTCTCGGTGTCGTCCCGGTGCACATGACGGCAACGTACGATCAAATCTCCTTCTTCTGCATCGCCCCCGCAATGTAATCCGCCTGCCGGATCGCCAGCGCGACGATGGTCAGCGTCGGGTTGCAGGCCGCGCCGCTGGTGAACTGGCTGCCGTCCGAGACGAACAGGTTCTTGACGTCGTGGCTCTGTCCGAACTTGTTGACCACGCCGTCGCGCGGCTTCTCGCTCATCCGGTTGGTGCCGAGATTGTGGGTGCTCGGATAGGGCGGCGTCGGATAGGTCACGGTGGCGCCGACGGCGTCGTAGACCGCAGCGCCCTGCTTGTAGGCGTGCGCGCGCATCGCGAGATCGTTGGGATGATCGTCGAAATGTACGCTCGCGACCGGCTGCCCGAACTTGTCCTTCACGCGAGGGTCGAGCGTGATGCGGTTGGTCTCCTGCGGCATGTCCTCACCGACCAGCCACATGCCGGCCATCCTGGGATAACCGTCGAGCGCTGCGGTGAATGGACGGCCCCAGGCGCCGGGATTGAGGAACGCCGCCATGAACGGCAGACCGATCGACAGCGTCTCCATCTCGTAGCCGCCGACGAAGCCGCGCTTCGGATTGTTGGCGGCCTCATCGCGGATGATCCCGGCCATGGTGGTGCCGCGATACATGTGCACGGATTTCTCGAACACGGCGTAGACGCTGCCGGTCATGTGCCGCATGTAGTTGCGGCCGACCTGGCCCGATGAGTTGCCAAGGCCATCGGGGAACATGGTCGAGGCGCTGTTGAGCAGCAGCCGCGGGCTCTCGATCGAATTGCCGGCGACCGCGACGATGCGCGCCTTCTGCCGTTGCATCGCGCCGCTCTCGTCGGCGTAGACGACGCCGGTGACCTTGCCGCCAGCGTCATGCTCGATCTTGATCGCCATGCTGCTCGGTCGCACTTCGAGATTGCCGGTGGCCTCGCCCTTCGGGATCTCGGTATAGAGCGTCGACCATTTCGCGCCGGATTTGCAGCCCTGGAAGCAGAAGCCGATCTGCTGGCAGGCGCCGCGGCCGTCGCGCGGCTGGCTGTTGATCGCCATGTTGCCGGTGTGCACCGTCTTGTAGCCGAGCTTCTTGGCGCCGGCTTCCAGCACCTTGAAATTATTGTTGCCGGGAAGGCCGGGAATGCCGTTGGTGCGGGTCACGCCCATCTTGTTCTCGGCCTTGGCGTACCACGGCTCCATCTCGGCGAGCGTGACCGGCCAGTCCAGGAGGTTGGCGCCGGGAAGGTTGCCGTAGGTGCTCTTCACCCTGAACTCGTGCTCGTCGAAGCGCAGCGAGGCGCCGGCCCAATGGGTCGTCGAGCCGCCGACCGCCTTGACGATCCAGGCGGGAAGGCCGGAAAAGTCCTTGGCGACGCGCCACGTGCCGGACGTGGTGCGCGCATCGGTCCAGGCGAGCTGCGAAAAGCTCTCCCACTCGTCGTTGACGAAGTCGTGGTTCTCGATGCGGGGACCCGCTTCGAGAATGACCACCTTGACGCCCTTCTGCGCGAGTTCGTTGCCCAGCGTGCCGCCGCCGGCACCGGAGCCGACGATCACCACAACGCTGGAGTCGTTCAGATCGAATTTTGCCATATGCGTTCTCCTGAACCGTTGGGGTGGGTCTCAAGCCTTCGGCAGCCAGTCGATGTCGGCGAAGCCACGGTTGATGTAGCCGCCGTGCTCGGCCGAGGAGCCCTCGTAGCCGAACCGTGGCCAAACCTCCTTCTGGTTGTAGAGCGACACGATGAGGTCGCCGCGCACCTTCTGGAAGAAGTCGCTTCCCTCGATCTCCTTCAAGAGAACCACACGGTCGGCTTCCCATGGCACTTCGACATAGGGCACCTTGTGGCGATCCCGCGCATTCTGATCGAGCCGCGTGATGCCGTCGCTGATCAGCGATTTGACGGACGCGTCCTTGGCCGCCTTGCCATCCCACGGCTTGATCGCGGTGATGTAATAGCTGTCGCCGAGCACGTCGTGCGGATAGATGTCGCGCGCGACTTTCAGCAGTGTCTTCATCGTCGCGGGCGAGAGCGTGCTGGAATCATCGGCCCACGCATCCTCGATGCTGACAGCGACGCTGGTCGCGACCGCTACGACCGGCACGGCGGTCGCTGCGCCCTTGAGAAAGACGCGACGGCTGTGCTTGCTTCGACGATCGACTTCTCTCATGGCATTCCTCCTAAGCTTTTTTGGTTTAGGTTGTTATTTGAGCATGATCTTTTCGGAAAACCGCTGCGCACTTTTCCGGATCATGCTTTAGTTGAAACGTCCACCCCGCTGGATCACCTCGATCTTGTAGCCATCGGGATCGCTGACGAAAAAGAAGCGCGCCAGCGTCCTTCCGTCGTGCTTGAAATCGCGTAAGGGCCCCGGCGCGAGCTTCTCGCGCTCGAAGCGGGTATGCTCGGCCTCGAGATCCTCGACCACCACGGCGAGATGGCCGTAGCCGTCGCCGAGTTGGTACGGCTCCTTGCGATCGAAATTCACCGTCAGCTCGACCTCGAAAGGTGAGGAGGGGTGACGCAGATAGATCAGGGCAAAGTCCGCGAATTTCAGATGGTCGGCGACTTCGAGGCCGAAGGCGCGCCGGTAGAAGTCGAGCGAGCGCGCCTCGTCGAGCACGCGGATCATGGAATGGACCGGCTTTGCCATTCAGTTCTGCTCCTTCAGGTAAGCGATGATGGCGGCGCGCGTCTCCGGCTTGCCTTGCCGATAGGCCATGACGACGCCGGGAATGACGGCTTGCGGATTGGTCAGCCACGCGTCGAGCCGGGCTTCGTCCCAGGTGAAGTCTGAGTTCGCGAGGCCTTGCGAATACCGAAAGCCTTCGACCTTGCGGGCGGGACGGCCCACGACCTTGAGCAGCGGCGGTCCCTGGCGCGCCGGCTCCGACAGGTTCGTGGTGTGACACACCGCGCATTGTTGCTTGAAGAGTGTCGCGCCATCCGGCGGTTTTGCGGCCGGCAAAGGCATTTGCGCGTCGGCAACCCGCGCCACCAGCACCATCGCGGTGCACAATCCCAGCACGAACGCTCGCATCGTCTAGAGCTGCCCATCCACATCAACCTGCGCAAACTCTAGGCGGCGTCAGATGGGCGGTGGTAGTAGCGGGCTGTTTCGCTGCGCGCGGAGATGCTCGTGATGTGCAGTGTTCCGCGCTGCCTTATATGCGGAGCACAATTCCGCGAAACCGCCGTCAAATCCCTAAACGATCACCACACCATGCGCATTGCATGGCGATTGCGCCGCTTGAACTCTCGACGCGATGCAATGGTCCGGTGCAGATGAGCGGCGTGTGCGCCGCCGGGCCATTCGTCGCGAAACAATCCAGGAGAAATGGATGAAGTTGGTGAAGACCTCGATGATCGCATGCGCTCTGTCGGCTCTCATTGCGACGCCCGTTCTCGCGCAAAGCGCGCCCCCCACGGCCAAACCGGGCGGCACCGTGCAGAGCAAACCCATGCAAGGCAGCACGATGGGCACCGGCGACGAGGAGATGAATGCTCAACCGGGCGCGGCGGGCGAGAAGACCGGCATGAAATCGACCAAAGGCACCAAGGGTACGGTCGGCACCACGGGTAGCGCTGCGCACAAGGGAACGGCCGACGATGCCACGACGGGCGGCGCAGCCCCTTCCAAGCGTTACTAGTCCAGCCGGGTAAAACGGCACAACTCCGGTCGCCTCGCGGCCGGAGTTTTTTGCCGCGCTAATTAGTCGTCGAAGCGCCCGCCGCGTCCGGCCTTGACGTCGCTGCGGCGCTTCTTGCCCTCGAGTCGGCGTTGCTTTGAGCCAAAAGTCGGCTTTGTCGCCCGCCGCGGCTTTGGCCGCACCATGGCCTCGCGCAGCATCTCAGTGAGGCGATCGATGGCATCCTGGCGGTTGCGCTCCTGGGTGCGGAAGCGCTGCGCCTGGATCACGATCACGCCGTCCTTGGTCATGCGCTGACCGGCGAGGCGGGCGAGCCGGATCGCCGCATCCTCCGGCAGGGTCAGCTTGCGCGCGTCGAAGCGCAGCTGCGCCGAGGTCGCGACCTTGTTGACGTTCTGCCCGCCCGGGCCGGAAGCACGGACAAAGCCGATCTCGATGTCGTCCTCGTCGATGACGAGATCGCGGGATATCCGCAGCATGGTGGCACCATTCGTGATGTCCGGACATATCGCGGACGTCTGCGTTGGGCAATGGTGCTTGGTGGAAACGCAAATGGCCGGGCGAGCCCGGCCATTTCAGGACATCTGAGGGGACGTCAGTTCGACTTCGTCGCTGGAGCCGCGGAGGGCTGCGCCGCGGCCTGCGGGGCGCGGCCGACGACGACGGTCAGGAGACCCTGGCCCCAAAGGCGCTTGGCGGCGGCCTTGGCGTCGTCCAGCGTCACGGCATCGACGATGGCGTTGCGCTTCTCGATATAGTCGATCGGCAGCTTGTCCTGCTGGTACTGCAGCAGCGCCTGTGCCAGCTTGGAGGAGGTGTCCAGCGCCAGCATCTGCGAGCCCTTGAGATAGGACTTGGCCTCGTCGAGCTCCTTCTGCGTCGGACCTTCCTCGGCGATCCGGCGCACTTCCTTTTCAATGGCATCAATGGTGTCGCCGGCGCGGTCGGCGCGCGTGCCGGTATTGCCGATGAACACCGCCGAATGCTCCATCCAGAGCAGCGATTCGAACACGGAATAGGCGAGGCCTCGCTTCTCGCGGACCTCGCGATAGAGCCGCGAGGACAATCCGCCGCCGCCGAGGATGTGATTGACGACATAGGCCGCCATGAAGTTCGGGTCGGAGCGCTTCACGCCGGGGCCGCCGAACGTGATCACGGTCTGCGGCACGTCGAGGGTCACGAAGGCGCGTTGCGGCGGCTTTGCGGCCTCGACGTCCGGAACCGGCGTGAGGTTGGCTTTGGCGGGCAGGCTACCGAACGTATGGTCGAGCAGCTTGCCGAGGGTCGCCGGATCGACGTCGCCGACGACAGCGATCTTCAGCCCATCCTTCGCAAGCACGCGGCCGACATAGTCTTTCATGTCGGGGACCGTGATGGTCGGCACGCTGTCGAGGTTGCCGTTGGTCTGCCGGCCATAGGGATGATCGCCGAAGGCGACCTCCAGGAATTTGCGGCTCGCCAGCGAGGTCGGATTGGTGGTTTCGCGGCGCAGGCCCGAGACGACCTGCGAGCGGATGCGTTCGACATCGGCGGTGTCGAAATGCGGCGAGGTCAACGCGCTCCTGAGCAGGTCGAAGGCCTCGTCCTTGTTGTCGCGCAGCATGCGCAAGCTGCCGCGGAAAGTATCGCGGGTGGCGCTGAAGGAAAGCTCGATGGCGCGGCGGTCGAGCCGCTCGTGGAAGGTCTTGGAGTCGAGATCGCCGGAGCCTTCGTCGAGGAGATCGCCGACCAAATTGGCGATGCCCGGCTTGTCCTTGGGATCCTGCGCCGAGCCGCCGGCAAAGGAATATTCCATGGCGATCAGCGGCACGGTCGCGTCCTGCACGAACCAGGCCTCGATACCGCCCGGCGAGACCAGGTGCTGGATCTTTGCGGCCGCCTGCGACGGCGAGACCGAAGCGAGCGCAAGCGCAGCGCCGGTGGCAAGGGAGAATGCAGCGCGTCGAAGGAAAGGATAGGTCACGAACGCTTCTCCTCGCGCTTGGTGGCGGCGGTGTCCTTGATCAGATAGCCCGTCACCGAGCGCTTCTTCTCAAGCCATTTCTGCGCAACGGCGCGGACCTGCTCGGCGGTGACCGCGCGGATGCGGTCGGGCCAGCTCCTGATGTCCTCGATCGACAGGCCCGTGGTCAGCGCGCCGCCATACCAGCGTGCCAGCACCGCCTGATTGTCCTGGGCGTAGATCGCCTCAGCGATGAGCTGGGTCTTGACCCGCTCCAGATCCTCGGCGCGGATCGGGTTCTGCGCGACATTGGCGATGACGCCATCGACCGCCTGCTCGACCTCGGCGAAGCTGACGCCGGGTTTCGGTGAAGCCGAGATCGCGAATTGGGTCGGGTCGAGCGAGATACTCGAATAGCTGGCGTTGGCGGAGACCGCGAGCGGCTTGTCGACGACGAGGGCGCGGTAGAGATAGGAATTGCTGCCGCTGCCCATCAGCTGCGCCAGCACGTCGAGGGCGGCGCTTTCACCGGCCGCGGCCGTGGTTGCCGAGGGCACCAGATAATAA
>NZ_PTFE01000155.1:0-12263 GCF_002936975.1 Bradyrhizobium sp. AC87j1 | reverse complement strand
GGTGGGCCACGATCGCGGCCTGAGCCGCCCGCCGAGGGCGACCACTACAGACTTGGCTGGCAATTGCCGTAACCACGGCCCTTCTCCTGCCGTCCTCAACTTCAAAAGCCGATAACGCAACAGGCCCCTTGTGGGAGAAGGTGGCGCGAAGCGCCGGATGAGGGGTTCTCTCCGCTCGCAAGACTGTTCGTGAGGATGGAGACCCCTCACCCGTCTCGCCGCTTCGCGTCGATCCACCCTCTCCCACAGGGGGAGAGGGCAAGACCCCATCAATCCAGCTTCGCCTCCATGCCCCGCTTCACCGCCGGGCGCGCCATCAGGGTCTCGTACCAGCGCTTGACGTTGGGGAAGTCGGCCAGATCAACCTTGTGGCGAGGGTGGCGCCAGGCCCAGCCCAGGATGGCAAAATCGGCAATCGAGAGGTCGCCGGCGACGAAGTCGCGGCCGTCCAGCTGGCGGTCGAGCACGCCGTAGAGCCGGCGGGTCTCCGCCATGTAGCGCTTCAGGCCATAGGCACGGTCCTGCTCGTTCTCGAGCGCGATGAAATGGTGCACCTGGCCCGGCATCGGGCCGAAGCCGCCCATCTGCCACATCAGCCATTCGTAGACGGGAATCCGCCCGGCAAGCGATTTCGGCAGGAATTTGCCGGTCTTTTCACCGAGATAGAGCAGGATCGCGCCTGATTCGAAGATGCTGACGGGCTTGCCGTCCGGGCCCTCGGGGTCGACGATCGCGGGGATCTTGTTGTTCGGGGAGAGCTTGAGGAACTCGGGTGCCATCTGCTCGCCCTTGGTGATGTTCACCGGGACCACGTTGTAAGGCAGCCCCATCTCCTCCAACGCGACCGAGATCTTGCGGCCGTTCGGCGTGTTCCAGGTGTGCAGCTCGATGGTCATGCCTTGCTTCCTTCCCCAACAGGTTTGGCATCCCACCTACTCCAGAACGTCGCGCCCCCACAACCGGCGGCCGGGGATGGCCGATCCCTGTTGACGAGGGACGCCCCCTCTGGAATGTCGCGGCTGTCGCGGATAAATTCCGCCTCCTCTAAAAACGCTCCCGAGGGACCGCCGTGTCGAAATCAGCCTCCCGCGCCCGCCTGTTCGAAATCATCCGCCGGCGCTCATTCGGTCGCGGCGAGGTGACGCTCGCGTCGGGCCGCAAGAGCGATTTCTACTTCAACCTCAAGCCGACCATGCTCGACCCGGAGGGGGCGACCCTGCTCGCCGAGCTGACCTATGAGGCGCTTAAGGACGACAATCTCGATTTCATCGGGGGCCTCGAGATGGGCGCGGTGCCGCTCGCCGGTGCGCTGGCGCAGATCTCATGGATCAAGGGCCATCCGATTGCGGCGTTCTTCGTGCGCAAGAAGCCGAAGGAGCACGGCGCCAAGCTCGCGATCGAAGGCCTGCCCAGAGGCGAGACGCTCGAGGGCAAGCGCGTCGTGATCGTCGAGGACGTCACCACGACAGGCGGCTCGGCGATGAAGGCGGTGGAATCGGTGCGCGAGACCGGCGCCGAGGTGGTGCTGGTGCTGACCATGGTCGACCGCGAGGAAGGCGCCACCGACACGTTCGGTGCGGCCGGCCTGCCGTTCCGCTCGCTGTACAAGGCCTCGGAATTCTTGAAGGCCTGACGCGGCGAAACATCCCTCGCCGTCATGCCTCAGTGTGCCCCGGAAGCAACCATCCGTCCAAAGCTGCGCCCGGCCCTAAAGAGGCCACCGCCTCGTCTTGAAACCGCCTCCGCTCAACTGCTCATTTACCATCGCGCCTTATGGTGAATCATGTGCTGAGACCCCTTGGGGTCCCGGCCGGTTCAGTAGCGTCGGGTGGAGTGAGCATTGCGTACAGTCCTGTCCCATGCGCGCCGGCGGCGTCGCGCGATGCTTGTGGCCGCCACCCTTGGAGCACTTGCGGCTCCGGCCCCGGTTTCGGCCGAGGGCCTGTTCGACTTCTTCTTCGGCGGCATGCAGCAGCAGCGGCCGCAGCGCGAGGTGCCGCAACAGTCGAGCTCCTACGCCGATCCCTTCAGCGGGCAGCAAAATGCCGCAACCCCACAATATGTGCCGCCGACCCGCTCCGCGGCAGCCGGCGGCTCCGGCCCGGCCTTCTGCGTGCGCAGCTGCGACGGCAAATATTTTCCGCTGATGCGCGGCCTCACCTCGCCGGCCCAGATGTGTCAGGCGTTCTGTCCTGCCAGCGCGACCAAGGTCTATTTCGGCTCCTCGATCGACGGTGCGGCGTCGCAGACCGGCGAGCGCTACGCCGACAGCGAGAACGCGTTCGCCTATCGCAAGGCGCTGCGCGCCGACTGCACGTGCAACGGCCGCGAGCCGGTCGGCCTTGCCCCGGTCGATCTCGCGCTAGACTCCTCGCTGAAAGCCGGCGACGTGATCGCCACCACTGACGGCCTCGTCGCCTATACCGGCATCCGCGTCGGCAACGACCAGGCTGCGGACTTCACCCCGGTTGCCTCCTATCCCGGCCTCACCGCGCAGGTCCGCGCCCGCCTCGGCGAGATGAAGGTGGCCCCGGTGCGGGCAGAGACGGTGTCGGCAGATGCGCCCGCTGCGGAGATCGTGCGTGAGACACTGCCCGATGTGACGGTGCCGAAGACGGCGGCGCAGAAGCCGGCGAAGCGGGCGGGGTTGGATTAAAGCCGCTTTCGTGTCCCGGACGCGCTGCACGCTCTTTGGCGTTGCTGCGCAGAGCCGGGACCAGAATGCCGCGAGCATGGGCCCCGGCTCTGCAGCGCACCGCTGAAGGAGCGCTGCGCCCGCGTCCGGGGCACGAGACTACCTCCCGATAATCACCCCGATCACGTTCGGCGCCGCCAGATATTTCTCCTCGATCGCCGCGCGCGCGGCGGCGCGGTTGTCCGGCGTCAGCAAGCCGCGCTTCTCGGCCAGGATCATCCAGCAGAAGCCCCACCAATCCGTCAGCATGCCCTGATCGCCGACGAGGTCGTAGCCCTGCTCGGCCGCGAAAATGCGCGCATGCGCTTCGTCCAGCGTGTCCAGAAACAGATGATCCTCGGTCGAGAACAGATCGTCGCTGACGTCGTCGATGGTGTAACCCCAGATCGACTGGCACACCGCGTTGAACTCGCGGTCGAACTGGTCGTCATCGATCCTCTGGCGCCGCGCCGCCTGATGCAGCCGCGATAGCGAGCGCGCGAAATCGGCGATCCGGGTGAGGGCAAATTGATCGAAGGCGATGGTGGACATGTAGTCCTCGCAAAGTCTGACAGACGCTAGATATTGTATCGGCAACGCGCCGAATCACAATTATATATCAAAGACTTGCTAAAGTGTTCTTAATTTGTTCCTAACTCGGCGACTGTCCCCGTCAGTTTTGATCGCCCGAAATGAAAGGGGCCGCCTCGCAGCGGCCCCTTGCCGGTTACAATCTTGTTCGGGATCAAAATTCCAGCCCCGGCAAGCGCAAAGTTAGAGCCGGCAACGCGCTTGGGCGATTCCGGAAAACTACTGAATGTAGTGCTGTCCCAATTTTGGGCCTCAGGAGCAGCGTGAGGCTGCAATGGCGTGGACGCGGCGGTCGCCGAGCAGATGGGCGACAAAACCATTGGCCGGAAAGATCTTTGCGAAGGCAAGGTCGCGGATGCTGAGGCCGCCAGCGTAGGCGCCGAATGCCGGCATCACCGCGCGCATGCCGTCGGAGGCGAAGCAGCGGCGCTCCATCGAGCGGCCGCGCGCGGAGACGCGCGCCTTGGGATGGAGATGGCCGGCGATCTCGCCGCGTGCGCCGGTCGGCTCGTGACGGAAGGTGATCGGGCCGATCGCGACCTCGTCGGCGACCGTGCCGCCGAGATCGCGCGGCAGCATCGGATCGTGATTGCCGGAGATCCAGATCCAGTCGCGGCCGGTCTGGAGCGCCGCGACGGCATCGCGGTCGTCCGGCGACAACCGCTCATGCGCGGTGCGGTCGTGAAAGCTGTCGCCGAGTGCGATGACGGTGCGCGGATCATGGCGGGAGATGACAGCAGCGAGACGGCCGAGCGTCGCGACGGTGTCGTAAGGCGGCAGCAGCACGCCGCGGGTGGCGAAGCTGGAGCCTTTTTCCAGATGCAGGTCGGAGACGACGAGCAGGCGCTGCTCCTCCCAGAACAGGGCGCCGGAAAGATCGGCGGCGAAGGTCACATCGCTGATGGTGACTGTGGACACGCGCATGTCGTCGACGTCTCCTGAAACCTGCGCGCCAATCGTCACGTCTTACCCGCTTCTATCCATCGCCTCTTTGACGAGCTCATCGGCGGCTTCGGCCAAAAGCTCGTCTGCAGCTTCGCCATAGACTGACTCGCGGCCGATTTCCAGCATCACGGGCACGGCCAATGGGGAGACGCGGTCGAGTTCCCGGTGCGTGATGCGGCCGTGGATGCGGGCGAGCATGTCGCCGAGGCGGCGCAAATCGAGCAGGCCGGTGGCGGCATCGGCGCGCGCGGCGCGCAAGAGGACGTGATCGGCCTGGTGCTTTCGCAAGACATCATAGACGAGATCGGTCGAGAACAGCACCTGGCGGCGGCTCTTCTCTTCGCCGGTGTGGCGGCGGGCGATCAGGCCGGAGATGATCGCGCAGTTGCGGAAGGTGCGCTTCATCAGGGCGGATTCGGCGAGCCAGGCCTCGAGATCGTCGCCGAGCATATCGGGGTCGAACAGCGCGTTAAGATCGACCCGGCCATCACGGATCATGAACGAGAGATCACCGAGCGCCCAGATCGCCACCGCATATTCGTTGGCGACGAAGCCGAGCGGCCGCGCGCGGGCGCGCTCCAGCCGGCGCGTGAGCAGCATGCCGAGGGTCTGATGCGCGAGGCGGCCTTCGAAGGGATAGCAAACAATGTAGTGCTTGTTGGCGCGCGGAAAACTCTCGACCAGCAGCTCGCGCACCGCGGGCACGCGCGAGACGTCCCGTTGCAGCGACAACCAGTCGCGCACCTGCTCCGGCAAGCCGCCCCAGGCGCGGCCGTCATCGAGCAGCCGGCGCACGCGCTCGGCGAGATAGGTCGAGAGCGGAAACTTGCCGCCCATGTAGGACGGCACCTTCGGGTCCTTGTCGTTGGCGCGGGAGACATAGACCTGGTCCTCGACCAGGGTTTCATAGCGCACCACCTCGCCGCTGAACACAAAGGTGTCACCGGGCGAGAGGCCCTCGATGAAGGCTTCCTCGATCTCGCCGAGCAACCGGCCGCCGCGCGCGATGACGCCGGTCGAGCCGCCCATTTTTCCCTTGCCGCCACCGCGCGAACGCACCAGCCGCACCTTCAGCATGTCGTCCTCGACGATGGTGCCGACATTCATCCGGTAGCTCTGCCGCACCTTGGGATTGGCGACGCGCCAGCGCCCCTCCTTGTCCTGCTTGATGCGGGCAAAGCGTTCATAAGTCTTCAGCGCATAGCCGCCGGAGGCGACGAAATCGACGACGTCATTGAAATCCGTCCGCGACAAGCCGGCGTAAGGCGCGGCGGTGCGAACCTCGCCATACAGATCATCGCTGAGGAACGGCTCGCCGCAGGCGCAGCCCAGCACGTGCTGGGCCAGCACGTCGAGCGCGCCGGTGCGCAAGGGTGGCGTATCCTGCGCGTTCTCGGCAATGGCATCGATGGCGACGCGGCACTCCAGCACTTCAAAACGATTGGCCGGCACCAGCACCGCGCGCGAGGCTTCGTCGAGGCGGTGGTTGGCGCGGCCGATCCGCTGCATCAGGCGCGAGGAGCCCTTGGGCGCGCCGATGTTGACGACGAGATCGACATCGCCCCAGTCGACGCCGAGGTCGAGCGAAGAGGTGCAAACCACACCGCGCAGGCGTCCCGCCGACATGGCGTCCTCGACCTTGCGGCGCTGCGCAACATCGAGCGAGCCGTGATGCAGCGCAATCGCGAGGCCGTCGTCGTTCATGCTCCAGAGATTCTGGAATAGCATCTCGGCCTGGCTGCGGGTATTGACGAAGACCAGCGTGGTCTTGTTCGCCTTGATCAGCTCGTAGATCTCAGGAAGCGCGTGGCGCGCGCTGTGGCCGGCCCAGGGCAGGCGCTCGCGCGTATCCAGCATCTCGACCAGCGGCGGCGCCGCGCCGCCGGCGATGACGATGTCGGCTGCTCGCTCCCTGCCGTCGGGCTGCGGCACCAGAAAGCGCGCGAGCTGATCCGGCTCTGCCACGGTCGCCGACAGGCCGATCGAGCGCATCTGCGGCGCCAGCCGCCACAGCCGCGCCAGCCCGAGCGAGAGCAGGTCGCCGCGCTTGGACGTTACCAACGCATGCAGCTCGTCGAGCACGATGCGCTTCAGCGAGGAAAACAGGAACGGTGCATCATCCGAGGACAGCAGCAGCGCAAGCTGCTCGGGCGTCGTCAGCAACACATCAGGCGGATAACGCCGTTGCCGCTGCCGCCGCGACACCGGCGTGTCGCCGGTGCGGGTCTCGACCTTGATCGGCAGCGCCATCTCCGCAATCGGCCGCTCCAGATTGCGCGCGATGTCGACGGCGAGCGCCTTCAGCGGCGAGATATAGAGCGTATGCAGGCCGCCGGTGCGCTGCACGCTGCGGCCGGTGGAGACGAGGCTTTGCTTCTCACCCGCCTTCCGTTCGGCTGCCTCGGTCGAAAGCTCCACCAGCGTCGGCAGGAATCCCGCCAGCGTCTTGCCGGCGCCGGTCGGCGCGATCAGCAGCGCGCTAGCGTCTTCGCGCGCCTTCTCCAGCAGTGCCAATTGATGCGCGCGCGGCGACCAGCCACGGGCTGCGAACCATTGCTGGAAGCGGCTCGGCAGCAGCGTGGCCGGCTCGGCCGATGTTTGGAGGATACGGGGCGGCACGGCATGACAGGTAAGCCGTGAAGATCGCTTCGTCGAGGGGTGCCGCCCTCCCCGCCTGCACGAGGAGGGCCAGTGATCTCACGCCCCGGCCGGCACCTGATCCAGAAATCCGGTCACGCTTCTGATGCGGCCGTCCTTCAGTACGGCGAAATCAGTACCCTTGATCGGGCTGTCGGTGCCATCGGGACCAAGCCCCCATGAAAAGCGGATGTGATCGCCGTAGCCGTTGGGCTCGCCGATCAGCTTGAACTTGAAATCGGGAAAGCGCTGCTGCACGCCTGCGATCAGCGCCTCGATGCCGTCGCGGCCGTCGCCCTTCATCAAGGGATCGACATAGCTCGCATCGCTCGTCCAGTTTTCGCTGAGCAGTTCGCGGCGCCGGCCGGCGGTGCGCTCGTTCCAGAGCTCGATGTAGCGGCGGGCGATTGTGATGGGGTCGGTCATAATGCTCTCCTTCGAGGACGCCGTATTCGGCTGTCCCTGACTATCGAAGGATCGCGCGCGCTTATCGATTACCTCGCAGGTCATCGTTGCGCGAAAAAATGGAGCGCGATGATGTTGTCATCGCGCTCCATTCGCATGCGAATTGGTCGTGAAGATTACTTCGCGGCCGTGACCATGATCTCGACGGTGTATTGCGGCGCCGCCAGCTTGGCTTCGACGGTGGCGCGGGCGGGGGTATTGCCGGCCGACACCCAGGCGTCCCACACCGCATTCATCTCGCCGAACGTCTTCATATCGGTGATGTAGATCGTGGCCGAGAGCAGCTTCGACTTGTCGGTGCCGGCCTTGGCGAGATGGCCGTCGATGGTGGCCAGGATGTCCTGGGTCTGCTTGGTCACGCTTTCGCCGGCGGCCTTGTTGGCGACGACACCGGCGAGATAGACGGTGTTGCCATGCACGACGACCTGGCTCATGCGCGGGCCGGTTTCGAAACGCTGAATGCTCATTTACGGATCTCCTCACTGGAATGGCGGCCCTGTCTAGCCCAGCACCTCGCGCCGTGCCACCCCGGGCACGCATGCGTTGCCTGCGGCGCATGCGTTGCCCCGCACGCATGCCGTCAACGCCGAGCATGTGCGCCTCACGGAAACTGACTGAAAAAAGCCCAGATCGTCTCGGCGCCATCGATGTCGCCGTTCTGCGGCCCGAGCAGGCCGGCTGCGACCCTCGGGAAGCGGGCATCCGGAGAAAATCCAGGCATGCGGTGGCCGCCATGGTTGATGCGATAGAGCACGACGTCGTGTCCCCTCGGGCAGCGCGATGAGATCCGGGTCACTGTCGATTGGTCTGCAGGCGCCTTGTCGGGCAGGTCGGTCACGCTGGCATCGTCGGTCTCACAGCCATTGAGCTTGCGCCAGAACGCCAATGTCTCCTCGGTCGACCAGAAGCCGTCTGCGGCAAAATAGCTCGATCCGCGACCGCCCTCGTAGGGGACCAGCTGGTCGGCCGTGCCGTTCATGAGCAGCATCGGCAGCGGCCTTGACGGATGGCAGGTGACGGCGGCCTCGTCGGTGAGGTTCATGATCACGCTCGCGCCTGCCGCAAACAGATCGGCGCGGGCGCAGGCCATGGTCATCGCCATGGCGCCGCCATTGGAGACGCCCGCGATGAAGACGCGCTTTGCATCGGCCGTGCCGTCGGCCACCAGCTTCTCGACGAGCTTTGCGAGGAAGGTGACGTCGTCGGTGCCCACCGGCGGGCCGCGCAGCGCCGGCCCCGCCTTCGTTCGCGCATCCGCCCATGCATGGTTGAGGCCATCAGGAAAGACCACGGCCAGGCCCTCGCGCTTGGCGACCTGCGGCCACGCCGTCCGCGCGATCATGTCGGCGCCGCGCTGGGTCTTGCCGTGCAGCACGATGACGAGCGGTGCCGGCTTCCTGGCCGGCAATTGCGCACTGTAGGAGCGCTTCACGCCGTTGACGTCGATCGTCTCGGCGGATGCGACTGATGCGGCGGCCAATGCAGCAACCACCGCCCCGATGCACATCCACCGCCGCACGATCTAGCCTACCGCTTTCGCCGCGGCCCGGCCCGCATTGCGGCCCGAGAACAGGCAGCCGCCGAGGAAGGTGCCTTCCAGCGAGCGATAGCCGTGCACGCCGCCGCCGCCGAAGCCGGCGGCCTCGCCAACCGCATAGAGGCCGGGAATGACGCTGCCCTCGCTGCCGAACACACGCGAGTCGAGATCGGTCTCGAAGCCGCCCAGCGTCTTGCGGGTGAGTATGTTGAGCTTGACCGCGATCAGCGGCCCCTGCGCGGGATCGAGGATCCTGTGTGGGGAGGCGGTGCGGATCAGCCGGTCGCCGATATAGCGGCGCGCATTGTGGATGTTCATCACCTGCGCGTCCTTGACGTAAGCGTTGGCGATCTCGCGGTCGCGCGCCTCGATCTGCATCCTGATGTGCTCGAGCTTGAGGAGGTCGCTGCCGGCAAGCTTGTTCATCTCCGCAACAAGGTCCTCGATCTTGTCGCGTACGATGAAGTCGACACCATGGCTTTTGAACGCCTCGACCGGCGCGGGGGCGCCCTTGTTGGTGGCGCGGCGCAAGGTCATGCGCCAGCTCTTGCCGGTGAGGTCGGGATTCTGCTCCGAGCCCGACAGCGCGAACTCTTTCTTGATGATGCTCTGGGTCAGGATGAACCAGGAATAATCATAGCCGGTCGACATGATGTATTTGAGCTGGCCGAGCGTGTCGGAGCCGGGGAAGAGCGGCGCCGGCAGCCGCGTGCCTGTTGCGTCGAACCACATCGAGGAGGGGCCGGGCAGGATGCGGATGCCGTGGCGCGGCCAGATTGGATTCCAGTTCTGGATGCCCTCCACATAATGCCACATGCGGTCGCGGTTGATCAGCCGCGCGCCTGATTTCTCGGTGATGCCGATCATGCGGCCGTCGACATGCTCGGGCACGCCGGAGATCATGAATTTCGGGGGATCACCGAGCCGCTTCGGCCAGTTCTGCCGCACCAGCTCGTGATTGCCGCCGATGCCGCCGGACGCCACGATCACGGCCTGCGCCTTCAGCGCAAATTCGCCGACGACGTTGCGCGAGGAGCTCTTGCCGCGCTCGACCGTGTCGGGGGCGAGAACGGCGCCGCTGACGCCGTCCACCGTGCGATTGGTGATCGAAAGCGCATCGACGCGGTGGCGGAACCTGAAGCTCAGCCGGCCGCTTTTCATCGCCTCGCGCGCGCGGCGCTCGAACGGTTCGACGATACCGGGCCCGGTGCCCCAGGTGACGTGAAAACGCGGCACCGAATTGCCGTGGCCCATCGCGTCATAGCCGCCGCGCTCGGCCCAGCCGACCACGGGGAAGATGCGATGGCCCATCGCCCGCAGCCAGTCGCGCTTCTCGCCGGCCGCGAATGCCACGTAGGCCTCGGCCCATTGCCGCGGCCAGAAATCCTCGTCGCGGTCGAAGCCCGCGGCACCGATCCAGTCCTGCATGGCCAGGTCGAAGGAATCCTTGATGCCGAGCCGGCGCTGCTCCGGCGAATCAACCAGGAACAATCCGCCGAACGACCAGAACGCCTGGCCGCCGATCGACTGCTCGCCTTCCTGGTCGACCACGATCACGCGCTTGCCCGCATCCGCGATCTCGGTTGCGGCCACGAGGCCCGATAGGCCTGCGCCGACAACGACGACGTCTGTCTCTTCAGCCATGGTTTCCCCCTCCATTATTTCCCCCTCCATCGGTTCCCCCCTGTAGTCGCCCGGGATTGAAGCCAGCGGTGGCAACTGAGATCAAGGGCGTGGCGCGTAAGACATCGTTAACTTGTTCCACTTTGGGATAGAGGCCGGCCGAGTGCAGCGCGGACGCAACACTGGATTTGAATTTGTTTTGAGTCAGCCGCCCTGCCTAGACAAAACCTCGGTTACGACGGACGCTGGCCGTGCATCATCACCTGACACGCAGATTCGAATTCGACCGGGGCGGGGGACAATGAAGTTTCTGACGGGGTTGCTTGCGGCGGTTCTCCTGATCGCGGGCATGGGGGCTTCTCACGCGGTGGTTCGGATCGCGGATGACCGCGGTGGCCGGATTGGAACCTACGTCGACAGATACCAGGACCTGCGGCAGTCGGGCGAAACCGTCATCATCGATGGCCTGTGCGCGTCCGCCTGCACCATCGTCCTCGGCGCCATCCCGCATGACCGCATCTGCGTGACCTCGAGCGCGACGCTCGGCTTCCACGCCGCCTGGGATTTCGGCACCAATGGCCGGGCCGTCACTAACACCGAGGCGACCCAGATGCTCTACGCGATGTATCCGTCGCAGGTGAAGCGCTGGATCACCCAGCGCGGCGGCCTCACCCCGCACATGCTCTTCCTGAAGGGCAGGCAGCTCCAGGCCATGTACAAGCCCTGCTACATGGACGCGCAGGCCTCGGCGATCAAGCCGTTGCGCCGGCACCTCCCGCAGGCGGACCAGCTCGAATCCGCCCGCGGCCAGCTGGTCCACTGATCGTCCAGGACGGGATCGCTCCGGCCCGCCAGCGGCGCCTTGCCCGCAGGCGGGCCAAAGCTTATCTGGAAGCCAGGGAACCGGGGCCTTCGCCTCGATCGTTGTCATGGCTCAACCGCTGCACCCGACGCATCCGCTACAGGACAATTCGCCCACTGCCGGCCGGACGCCGTTCGTGCTGCTGTTGGCGGGCGCGGGGATCGGCGGATTGCTGGTGCTCGGCGCGCTGGCGCTGTGGTTCCACTACGGCACACAGATGTTCTTCGAGATGATCAGGACCGGTTTCGCCGCCTGCTTCTGATCCGCCACAGGAAGTTTTCCGCTCATGAGTTCCGCCGCCCGTCCGCTGGTGATCGCGACCGCCTTCGCAGCAAGCCTCGTTGTCGGCCTCCTGATCATGTTCTGGGCCATGGGCGGGGTCAGCAAGGTGGCGCAGCCGGCCGCGATCGGCGGCCCGTTCCAGCTCACCGACCAGAACGGCAAGGCCGTCACCGACAAGAGCCTCAAGGGCAAGCCGACCCTGATCTTCTTCGGCTACACCCATTGCCCAGACGTCTGCCCGACCTCGCTGTTCGAGATCTCGGAAGTGCTGCGCGCGATGGGCAAGGATGCCGACAAGGTCAATGCCGTCTTCATATCGGTCGATCCCGAGCGCGATACGCCGGCGACCATGAAGGATTATCTGTCGAGCTTCGATCCGCACCTCGAAGGCCTGTCCGGCGATCCCGCCGAGACCGCCAAGGTCATCACGTCCTACCGGGTCTACGCCAAGAAAGTCCCGACCAAGGACGGCGACTACACCATGGACCATACCGCGCTGATCTATCTGATGGACCGCGACGGCCGGTTCGTGTCGCCGTTCAATTTGAAGCGGACGCCGGACGAGGCGGCGGCGGATTTGAAGAAGTATCTCTGAGAAGAGCGCAGGATCGAGCGGCATTCTCGGTGCAACCTCTCCCGCTTGCGGG
>NZ_PTFE01000154.1:0-12495 GCF_002936975.1 Bradyrhizobium sp. AC87j1 | reverse complement strand
GGTGACCGCAGAGCTCCTTCAGGATCTCCGCGCCGCCGCAATCGGACATCGGCTTGGCGACGAAATTGCCGACGCGGTCGGGATGCAGCGCATAGCCCCAGAACACCTGCACATTCTTCGGCTGTCCCGCGAAATGCGGCTGGTGATAGAGCACGACCGACATCAGCCAGTTGGAATCCTTGAACGTGACCAGCCCGCCGGTGCCGGCCCGGTTGCCGGAGAACGCCTCCATCCGGTCGAAGAAGCGTGGATCGCGGCAGGTGACGGTGAAGGACAGCCAATAGGATTCGGGGATCGAGCTGTTGAACGCGGCGGGATTGCCGAATTCGGGACGCTCCTGCGCGATCGTCTCCCAAAGCGCCCAGCCCTGACTGTCGGCCTTGGTCAGTCGCGGCGGCGGCTCGGTCATCGAGCCCAGGCTCGAGGCATCCGTCATCGAGCCGTTCTGGAAGAAGACGAGGTCGCCGTCCTCGAGACGCACATTCGCGGTGCGACTGTCGCGGTCGAGCGTGAGCTGGCGCACCCGCAAGCGCCCGCCGTCGGCCTCGAGCGTCATGTCGACGACGCGCGTGCCGCGCACGAACTGCACGCCCTGCCGCTTCAGCCAGTCCGCGAGCGGCCGCACGATCGCGTCATACTGATTGTAGACGGTGCGCTTGACGCCGGCGAGCGTCTCGATGCGCGGAAACTCGTTCATGAAGCGGTGCAGATAGCGATTCAGCTCGACCGCGCTGTGCCAGGGCTGGAAGGCGAAGGTGGTCTGCCACATGTACCAGAAATTCGATTCGAAGAATCCGGGCGACAGCCAGTCGGTGATGCGGCTGTTGCCGAGCGTCTCCTCCGAAGCCTCAGTGAGCCGGAGCAACTCGAGCCGGTCGCGTGCGGAAAAGCCCATATGCGAGACATCGACCTTGAACCGGTTACGGTCGACCAGACGTGCCCTGGAGTGCGCTGGATTCTCCACGTTGAATGCGACCGTCTCCTCGCGCACGCTGCGGCCGGGATGCTCGAGCGAGGGAATGCTGGATAGCAAATCCCAGGTGCATTCGTAATGATCGGTCGTGAGCATGCGCCCGCCGCGCAGCGAATAGGCGCTGTTCGCAAGCAGCGCGCCGTCGAGGCTGCCGCCGACCAGCGGCTGCGCTTCGTAGATCACGATATCGCGTCCCGGCAGCTGCGCGTCGCGAACCAGGAACGCCGCGCCCGCGAGCGATCCGATGCCAGCTCCGATGAAATACGCCTTCATGACTTGCCTCGATTGCAATTCGACATTTCGAAGCGACATAGCATGGCCGGACGCATCCAAGGTTGCGCTGGATCAAGCGAGGTGAGGACTGGCTCAGCTGCGCGGAATGGCGGCGGATTGAGCCGTTGTTGCCGCGAGGGCATGAGGGAGCGCATCGGGTGGATGATCGATGCGTGATCAACGGCATTGTCCACTTGCTAAAAGCAGGTTCGCGCTGGCGTGATTGCCCGGAAGTCTACGGTCCTTACACAACGGTCTTCGACCGCGTCAGTCGCTGGAGCCGAGAGGGCATTTGGACGAACGTTTTTACGCTCTGACTGAATCAAGCGGCGTGTCCGGCTCGATCTCGGTGGATTCCAGCTAGATCAAAGCCCATGGCCCCGCGGCCGGCTCAAAAGGGGGAGCTTTAACAATGCGATCGGCCGCTCGCGCGGCGCAACCACCAAAATCTCAGCGTTGATCGACAATTTGGCCGCCCGCTTCTTTCCTGATACTCGTGGCAACGCCCACGCAGCCCGCGTCGTCGGCTGATCGAGCCTACGACGTTAGAGCGGGTCTCGAGCAGATTGAATCGTTTGGGATTCCCAAATCAGGCTGGTTCTGATTCAAGCTGTGTGCCGGCGAAGGAGGCCGGTGGGCATGGCGATATCCATTTCGGCCCATCTTCGTAAGCGCGTAGTCGCCGCTGTTGAAGGCGGTATGTCGCGTCGAGCGGCTGCGGCGCACTTTCGAGTGGGCGCGTCGAGCGCGATCCGCTGGGTGGCGCAGGCGCGAAGGACGGGCAAGGTAACGGCGAAGCCGCAGGGCGGGGATCGACGTTCGCGGGCGATTGAAGCTCAGGCCAACGTATCCTCGCGCTGACTGCGGCCAAGCAGCACACTGGAGGAACTGAAGGCGGTGCTCGCCGCCGATGGACATGTCTTCAGCGTCTCCGCCTTGTCGCGCTTCTTCCAGCGTCGCCCGTAAGCGGCCCCACTGCAAAGCACATCAAGGCAGGATCGACGTTGCGCGGTTGGTGTTTATCGACGAGATGTGGATCAAAACCAATATGACACCGCTGCGCGGCTGGGGGCCTTGTGGACAGCGCCTCCAAGCCTCTGCACCTTTCGGCCATTGGAAGACAATGACCTTCATCGCGGCGCTGCGTCACGATCGGATCAGCACGCCTTGGGTGATTGATGCTCCCATCAATGGTGAGCTCTTCACCCTGTACGTCGAGAAGGGTGTTGGCACCCACCCTCGCACCGGGCGAGATCGTCATCCTCGACAATCTTGGCCGCCACAAGGGCAAAGCGGCTCGCTAAGCCATCCGCGCCAGAGGCGCCCACCGCATCTTCTTGCCGCCATATAGCTCTGACCTCAATCCGATCGAGCAGGTCTTCGCCAAACTCAAACATCTCATGCGAGCTGCCGAGCCCCGTGACGTGGAGGCAACCTGGAGAAAGGTTGGTGAACTCCTCGACCTCTTCTCCAAGGAGGAGTGCACCAACTACTTCAAAAACTCAGGCTATGTTTCCATATAAAAACATCATGCTCTAGCCGTGCTCTTTCCTGCGGGCCTGTAGAAGAGGCTATCTTGGGCGCGTGCGCCCGACGTGCCTGCAAATCGCACATCTCTTAGGGACGCTCGGTCACATGGCGTATCGCTCTCTTTGAGAGGTTCTGTGGTATTCGGCATCCGCCTCGATACGCTGCCCATCTCAAGCAGTCATCACCTACTTTACGGCCTAGCTCTGCTCGAAAGTACTATATAAGAGGAGTGTCTCAATCTGGAAAGCGGTTTCGGGGTCTGCTGGAAGGCGTAGCTAGTGCGCTCGCACGGATGCGCGTTCTCTGCCACGCCCGAAAGATCTCATGACTACGACGTAGAAGACCGGCACAAAGAACACAGCAAGGACGGTTGCTGAGATCATCCCACCGAATACGCCGGTCCCAATTGCGCGCTGGGTTTCGGCGCCGGCGCCACGGGCAAGCATCAGCGGGACCACACCGAGTGCAAAGGCCACCGAGGTCATCAGAATCGGCCGCAATCGACGTCCGGCTGCTTCGACGGCGGCCTTCATTGGGCAATGCCCCTGAATGCGAAGATGCTGGGCGAATTCAATGATGAGGATCGCGTTCTTGGCTGAAAGTCCGGTAATGGTTATTAGACCGATTTTGAAAAAGACGTCATTCTCGAGCCCACGAAGATGGACTGCAAGAACAGAACCGATGATTCCAAGCGGTACGACAAGCATCACCGAGAACGGTATTGACCAACTCTCGTAAAGCGCAGCTAGCACCAGAAAGATGGCCAGCATGGAGAGAGCAAGCAGGAAGGGAGCCTGCGAGGCGGATTGCTTTTCCTGCAGCGACTGCCCAGTCCATTCAACCGCGAAACCTGCGGGCAATTGCGACGCTAGTCCTTCCATTTCCAGCATCGCGTCGCCGCTGGATACTCCGCGTGCAGGCGTGCCTGCAATGCGTGCAGCCGGATAGCCGTTATAACGCACGAACTGGAGAGGGCTAGTTTCCCAGATTGGCGTGACGAGCTCTGATAGGGACACCATGGCGCCTGCATTGTTGCTGACATACAGCCTAAGCACATCGTCAACCTGCATTCGGGTCGCCGCCTCGGCTTGCACGATCACCTGTTGCATGCGTCCAGCATTTGGAAAATCATTGACATAAGTTGAACCGATGGCAGCCGTGAGGGTATCACTGACCGCGATGAACGATACACCCAGCGCTTCAACCTTCTGTCGATCGATCTTCAGCTTGACGTTCGGCGCGCTCGGCAGGCCTTCAACATGGACGTTTCTCACGAGTTTGCTTTGAGCTGCAAGCTGCAACAGCTGGGCTTGTGCTGTCATCAATGCAGCAATGCCGCGATTGGCTCTATCCTCTAGACGCAAGGAAAACTCTGAAGTGGTCCCTAGTGATTCGATGGCAGGCGGCTTCAAACTCATGATCAGCCCTTCCGGTGCGCTGACCATGGCTGCCGTTGCGCTGGCAATCTCGTCGTCGATCGTCCCGCTCCGTTCGCTCCAATCCTTGAGTGTCGTGAACGAGGTCGCGGTGTTCGGCCCAGAGCCGGAAAATCCGTAACCGATTAGCGAGAGGTTGCGCGCAATGTCTGGGCGTGACCCCACATGTTGATCATACCGATTCACAATTTCGATGGTGCGCCCTGCCGTTGCGTCGGCGGGCAGGACGAAGGTCGTCAAAAAATTACCCTGATCCTCTTCGGGTACAAACGATGTCGGCAAACGCATGTACGCAGCTGCGAGAACAAGGCCAATCACGGCATAGAGCACCGTCATCCGGCCGGTCCTCGTGACCATTTTAGCAACCCATCCGACATAGGTGTTGGTCAACCGGTAAATGGCACGACTGAACCAGCCGAAGAAGCCCCGCTTTTCACGATGGCCGTCCTCGATTGGATTAAGTACCGTTGCGCATAGTACTGGCGTCAATGTGAGGGCAAGAACAGCTGAAAAGAGGATCGAGACCGTCATCGATAATGAAAACTGCCGATAAATGTCGCCGACCGACCCGCTCGTGAGCCCCATCGGAACGAACACTGCTGACAGAGCGAGCGTGATACCGATGACTGCACCTGTGATCTGGTTCATGGCTTTCTGCGTAGCAGCTTTGGGCGTCAGCCTCTCGGTGGCCATGATGCGTTCTACATTCTCCACTACAACGATAGCGTCATCGACAATGATACCGATTGCTAATACCATACCGAACATCGTGAACACGTTGATCGAAAAGCCAGCCATCCACATCACCGCGAAGGTGCCTAATAGTGAGATCGGGACGGTGATGGCCGGGACCAGTGTGTATCGGACATCCTGGAGAAACAGCAACATGACTAGGAAAACGAGGATCATCGCCTCGAATAGGGTCTGAACAACATTCTTGATCGAGATCTTCACGAAAGGTGCGGTCTCGAAAGCTGCGGCGTAAGTCATTTCGTTCGGCATGGCTGGCGCGAGCTCGGCGAGACGAGCCCGGACGGCGGCGGTCGTCCGGATTGCATTTGCGCCCGGCGTCAATTGAATCCCGGCAGCCGTCGCCGGCTTGCCGTTCTCGCGGATTGCAAAAGTGTAAGTTTGTGCACCCAGCTCCACGCGCGCGACATCGGCCAGCACGAGCTTTGAGCCGTCCGGCTCTGAACGGAGCAATATGGCCGCAAATTCTTCTGGCGTCTGCAATTGTCCTTGAACTGTGAGTGGGATGCTCACCTTCTGCCCGAGCACGGTTGGTTCCGAACCGACGCGTCCCGGGGCAATCTGCGCGTTCTGAGCCCGAATTGCTTCTATGATATCAGTTAATGATAGCGAATAAGAGACGAGCTTGGTTGGGTCAACCCAAACGCGCATTGCGCGTTCCGAGCCAAAAGCCTGCACGCGACCGACGCCTTCAACACGCTTTATTTCAGGAGCAAGGATTCGGAACAGGTAGTCGCCGAGGGCGAGTTCGTCACATTGGCCATGGTTGCAACTGAGCGTCACAATCATGATAAAGCCGGTGGCAGCCGATTCCACAGTAACGCCGATTCTGCGCACCGGCTCAGGAAGACGCGCTTCGACACTCTTCAAGCGATTCTGGACGTCCACCTTCGCCATTTCGAGATCGGTGCCGGGCTTAAACGTTGCGGTGATGCTCGCCTCACCCGACGTATCGGCGGTTGATTCGAAATAGAGCAGGTTCTTGACGCTCGACAGCTCCCTTTCAATGAGACTGAGAACGCTGTCGTTGATGGCCTGGGGTGTGGCCCCTGTATGCATTGCATAGATGCTGACTGTCGGCGGCGCGATGTTTGGAGCGCGAGAGACTGGGAGTTGCGGGATTGCCAAGACCCCCAAGAGAACGACAAATATAGCGATTACCCATGCGAAGACGGGCCGCTCGATAAAGAACTGAGGCATAGCTCTTCTCTCAATGCTCGATCTGCACCGCGGCGTGCTTGAATGGCTGCGAGTGCACCGTGGCCCCATCCCGCACGCGCTCCTGCCCCTGCACCACGACAACGTCGCCCGCTTTCAACCCCGAAGTAACAATGTAGCGGCCATCCACAACCTCACCTACATTGATGGGGCATCGGGCCGCTTGCTTGTTGTGGTCGAGGATGATGAGTTGCGCTCGGCCCGCCAAATCCCGGATGACGGCTTCCTGCGGCACTAGCAAGGCGCTATGCCGCACCACGCGTGGTAAGCGGGCGCGGACATACATTCCTGGAAGCAAGAAGCGCCCCAAATTCTGCAGCTCGACGCGCACGGTGACATTGCCCGTGCCGGGATCGACGTTGACGTCCGCGAACAGCGCGCGGCCGGTGAGCGGATAGGGCTTTCCGCTCGTAGCGCTGATCTCAACGGGCACCTTAGACAGATAATTAAGCTGCCTCGACTGAACAGACTCGCGGATCGCGTCGATCTGCACGGCAGGTCGGCGAATATCAACGTAGACCCGGTCGATCTGCTGGACGATCGCGAGAGCCTTGGCTCCGTTAGCCGAGACAAGTGCGCCCTCGGTAACGAGCGCCGGGCCGATCTGCCCAGAGATCGGGGCCCTTACTATTGTGAAAGCCAAATCGAGCTTGCGGCGCTGGAGTATAGCCCGTGCCTCAGCCACATTTGCCTTCGCCTGAGCAAGATTGGCGATCGCGTCATCATATGCATCACGGCTGATCGCATTACTCGTCACCAGCTGCCTTGCACGGTCGAACTTACTTTCATAGCGCACCAGACTGGATTCAGCTCGCTGAAGCACTGCGGCCGCGCTGTCGACCTCCGCTTTGAATGGATCAGGGTTGATCTGAAACAGCCCTTGCCCGGCCTGGACCTCCGAACCTTCGTCGAACAGGCGCTTTTCAATGATCCCGCCGACCTGAGGCCTAATCTCGGCGATTCGGTAAGCAGCCACGCGTCCCGGCAGTTCGTCAGCGAGCGTCACTGCCTCCGGCTTCACTGTCAGCACCGTGACGGAGGGCAGACTTACTTCTGGTGGTGCGGCGGGCGTGTCGCTGGACTGTTCGCCACTGCATGCAGCGACCAGCAGAGCCGCCGACAGAGCTAACCACAAGCCAAACCTATCGAGGCCGCGCGCCATTATCCTGGATCCATAGCTATGCGGGTGAAATGAACATTGGTTCGTTATTGCCTCGCTCATGCCGTGCTTGCCCGAATTGTATGGAGTGAAGAGAGCTCTGCGCGCACGGGCGGGTAAATGAAGAGCTTCTGTGTGCCTCATTGTCAGAATTCGATAGGATGAGCGGAATCACCGTATGCTCCGACTGGAGGTTGGCAAGTGAAATCAGGGTGCTCGATTATGCACATGCGCCCCCTCCACCGTTGTATACATGAATGTGGCCGCCCGTGCGCATCTCTGCGTTTACCATGATCCGTTCCTCAAGAGTTTATGCGGTGACGCACGTGATGCGGACCGCCGTGCAGGTGTCGTGCCAAAGGAGACACTCATAAGGATGACCTCGACGTCGCTAGGTCTGACAGACGGATTGTCCAACTTCTGACAAGAAGAGCAACTTTCTACCGGCCCGTCCACAAGCGAGAACGGCTGCGCAAGGGGCGAAGCTCACAAGAGCGTAGTGCAACATCGTGTGTCGGGATGGAGATCTCGACCCGACCTGCATCACCATCGGCCGATGGCGCGTCGATAATACGATCGAGAAGCATGCCTGCTGTCACCGGCGGAGGATCGCCGCTTCTATCTGGATGGCCGCCGGAAACCACCTCCACCGCTAAGAACTCTTCCTTGTAAGATCCAAATTGGGATTATCGCCGCCTTCGTGGCGTTGAAGAAGGTCGGCGATGCGTGACGGCAAGAAAGCACGTCGCGGCGAGAAGACCAAAGGCGTGTTGATCAGCTCGACCAGCACACGATCCGCAACGCTCTTCGCAAGAAAAACAGCTGGTTCGAACCGACAATTCAGCGGGCTGCGAACCGGCCGCCGAGGATAGGGGCCACTAAAGGCGGGCGGCCGGGTTGGGTCGTTCAGAAGAAGCGAAAAGGCACCCACCGAACTGGTGACGCGCCTGATCGACGGCTGCCGTCCAAGTTGCTAGCGCCTGGAAAGGCGTTTCACGCGCGTTCCTGATCGGCGGCCGGCTCAACATGCCTCAACGCGAATGCGTCCTCGCGGGCTATTACGCCGTACGTTCCATCATAGCAACCGAGCCGGACGCCAGGCGCGTCTACAGAGCCTGAAGCAAGCGGGCGGCCAGTCCTGGTCCGTGCTGAGCACCGCCTTAGCGGAATCACGTCGAGCAGGCCAACCAGCCAGTTTGGCAGGCGTTAAGGGCCTCTGGCGCGAAGGGTTGAAGGTCGTCTGGTTCGCAGCCGCCGCTTCAACGAAGGCGAAACATAGCGATCGCGCCTTAGAAGCGGGCAATAATTGCACAGCCGTGGCACACACCGTTTCCGATGCCTTAATTTAGTTCGTCCGATCTGGCTCGGAAGGGGGAGATGCGGAGCGTGCCGTACGTGCTCCGCTGTTCGAGCCGCGACTGCCATTGGTTAGCATTCCAGACGGCGGCGCACCGACAACGTGCACGCGCCGGCGAGCGCCAGATCGTCGAACAGGCGCGGGACGCGCTGATAGAGCACGGAGCGATTGTCGCGACAGGCCTTGTGGCCGAGCGCCGAGGCGAGCCAACTCTTGCCGACGCCGGCCGGACCGCAGATCAGGAGATTGACGTGGTCGTCGATCCAGCGGCCCTCGACAAGCTTGGCGAATAGCGGGCGGTCGAGACCGCGCGCGGTGCGGTAGTCGATATCCTCGACACACGCCTGCTGGCGCAGCTTGGCGCAGCGCAGGCGGGTGGCGAGCCGTTTGTCGTGCCGCAGCGAGGCTTCACGTTCGAGCAGCAGAGCAAGCCATTCGGCGTGACCGAGGCTTGCGGCCTCACCGGTGGCTCGATGTCGGCGAAGGCCTTGGCCATGCCGTGGAGGCCGAGGGCGTTGAGGCAGTCGAGGATCGGATGGGTGAGCATGGGATGATCTCCTAATTGTAGTAGCGCGGTCCGCGGATGTTGGCGTGCAGGATCGGCGCATCGTCCGCGGAGCGCTGGTGAGCAGGCGAGGATCGACTTGACCGCGCCATAGGTGCGCGCGCCGATGTCGATCGCCCGCGCAGCCGCGGCGTCCAGCCGTTCGCGCCCATAGGAGGCGGCAAGCCTGAGGATGCCGAGGCAGGCGCGGAAGCCTTGCTCGGGGTGCGAGCGCTCGTCGAGGGAGGTCGCACAACGCGCTGGTCGCCGGCGCGATCGCGGCGGCGTCCTGGCGGATACGCGCGATGGTCCAGCCGGCGTAGCGCCGATGGCTGGAGGCCATGTGCTCCGGCACGGTGGTGTGTTTGTGATTGCCGCTCATGCGCTGATGCGCGGCGATCCGCTCGCCCTTGTGGAAGATCTCGACGGTGCGGGCCGTGAACCGCACCTCGACCTCGGCGCGGGCGAAGCGATGCGGAACGCTGTAGTAATGCTTCTCCAACGTGGTAATCGTGACTGACGTGGCGGATCCGCCACTCCGCGAGGACGTAGGGGGACACCGGCAATGGCTTGAGCGCCGGCCGGTAGACCTCCCCGAGCAACCGGCGGCGTGTCACGCCGAGCCGTCGGATCGGCCGTTCTTCGTTCAGCCTCCTGAGCAGTTCGCCGACCGCCGCATTGACCTCGGCCAGCTGTAGAAGGTGCGATGACGCAGGCGACCGAGCAGCCAGCGCTCGACGATGAGGACGGCCTGCTCGACCTTGGCCTTGTCGCGCGGCTTGCGCGGCCGCGCCGTCAAGATGGCGGTGCCGTAATGCGCCGCCATCTCCGCATTGGTACGATTGATCTACGGGTCATACAGGCTCGCCTTGATGACCGCGACCTTGGTGTTGTCGGGCACCAGCAGCGCCGGTATGCCGCCGATCGCCGCGAGGGCGCCAACATGGGCGCTGATTCAGTCGGCGAGCCCCTGCGTCCACGTCGCCTGCGCGTAGGTGAAGCTCGATGCGCCGAGCACGGCGACGAAGATCTGCGCCGTTCTGCTCTCACAGGTCAGGCGGTCGACCACCACCGGCACACCATCGCCGGCATAGTCGACGAACAGCTTGTCGCCAGCCACATGGGCCTGGCGCATCATCACCGACAGACGGCCCTCCCAGGCGCGGTAGAGCTCACAGAAGCGCGAGTACCGTTATCCGCCGGGCTCGGTAGCGATATATTCCTCCCACAGGATCGACAGCGTCACGTGCTTGCGATTGAGCTCGCGGTGCACGGTCGCCCAGTCGGGCTCGGCGATGACCCTGACCGTTGCCATTGCCGGTCTTGGCGAACAGGCGAAGTTCCAGAACCGTGTCGGTGACGTCGTCTGGCCACGGCCAGCTCCAGCCCGCGGCCTCGAACCGCCGGAGCGCCAGCCGCACCGTCGAGGGTGCCGCGCCCAACCGTCGCGCAATCTCGCGGCTCGGCAGTCCAGCCGCCTTCATTCTGATCACATCGCGCACACGGCGGATCGCAAGCCTCTCCGTCGGCATCCAGGTCCCCTCCGCAAAGCCGAAAGGGTTGACCCTATGGGAGCCAGAAGAGGTCTCGTCACCCGGGCGACATCATCCCGGAATGGTGGGCGAGATCATCTCGGACTCCTGAGCGACATCGATCGAAATCCGCACATACATAGCGTAGCTGCCGCGCGATCCGGCTGTCTGTGGCGTCCTTACCCGCATGGTGGAGAAAAGACAATTACCTGCTGCCTGTCCGACCTAAAAGCCCCTGATCGACCTGAAAGCCGGTAGCCCTGGCCTCCGCTCGGATGAGCAAGGTGGGAGCCGAGGGCCAGGGCGTGCGCCGCGGCCTTCGACGTAATGGCGGGCCGACCATTTCTGGCAGGGTGCCAGCCGGAACTTAGAGCGTAAGATGGTCGGCCACTTCCTCTCGGCCGGAGGGCAGCACAATGGAACCTCGCATCCAGATCCTCCGGGAGCTTATTGAAAATCAAATTGAAGTCGTCGCGGCGGCCATCTGTGAAGGCAACAGCGCTTTAGAAGCCGAGCTTCGTTTGGAATGGCTTACGCGCGAGCTGGTGATCGAAGAGAGCGGGCAACGCGTTTTCACTGACCAGAGCATAGCTGAACGGCTTTGGGGGCTGCAGTCGGCCTCTCGCATGCCTCAGCCCTTCACTCTCAAACAACCGCGCTCAAATTAAGAGCCTTCTAGGCCGAGCAAAGTCGTTAGTCACGCGGCGAGTCGCTCTCAGAGCTTTAAGTCGTTCGGTCGTCAGTCGTTCGGCCGGGCAGTCGTTCAGCCTAAACGGCTTACCGGGAAATCGCAGAGTTAGTGGTGGCGAGTCTGCCTAGGGGGTGGGAGCGCGCTGTTGCAGGCTGGGCGTTATCCTCCTTTCTGTGGTGAGGCTCTGTGCTTGAGAGGTCAGGAGCCTCACTGGCCTCGATCGCCAATCCCGTCACGAGAGACCTGCCACAATGAACCACCACCCCGGCCCGGTCTTTGCCGGCTGGCTGCGGGCTTGCGACCGCGCGGCATCGCGCCCGAGCCTAAGCCGAGCGAAACGATCCACCTGGACCCGGAGCCGCTAGCCGCAGCCGAACGACTTCAACTACTCATCGCGGCCGAACGTCAAGCGGGGCAGCCGACGAAGGCCTCGCCGCCCAGCTCTGAAGGCATGGCGGGCTCGTAAGCGCTAAACGGAAACCTTTTTTCGGGATGGGGATAGGTGTGCGAATAAACCTTCGGCTTGGTCGGAGGTTGAGATGGGATTGGACGGCAAAAAGAAGTCCGTTTGGACGCCTCATCGGCAGGGTCGGTGAACCGGCTGGAGATTCTTGAAGGACCATCGGGGCGCCGCGTACCTTCGGCAGCTGAGAGAGCTGGATCGTGGCCGACGGTCTGTGGCCGGTGCGCAGGTCTCCGAGGTGGCACGCAAGCATGGAGAAACGCGCTGGCAGATCTACTGTTTGCGACGGCGGTCTTCGATAACCGTAGGCGTACTCGCGCAACACTTAATGAGCCAAGCTGTGCGGCGCTTGTTGGAAGACAAGGAGCTAGCAGCCTTCACGCCTCACGACCTCAGGCGTACAGCCGCGACAATCGTTCAGGCGGAACGGCCGCCTGTCGATTGTAAGCGATGTTTTGCGGCCACCTTCCGGATGATGCGCTGATCTGTAAGTCTGCGGTTTGGTTTTGACCGTAAGGCTTAGAATGGACACAGTGCGTAGTGCTACCACGGAGCCAGTGCGGCGGCTG
>NZ_PTFE01000153.1:0-12811 GCF_002936975.1 Bradyrhizobium sp. AC87j1 | reverse complement strand
GGGTAAGACAGGCCTACTCCGCCGCGAGCGACTTCTCGCGCAGCGGCAGGCCGAGACGGTCCCACACTTGCAGCAGGGCTTCGGCGAGCTGATCGATCAGGCCGTCGTCGTGATAGGGCGAGGGCGTGATGCGCAGCCGCTCGCTGCCCTTGGCGACCGTCGGATAGTTGATCGGCTGGATGTAGATGCCGTGCTCCTCGAGCAGCAGGTCGGACGCCTGCTTGCACTTCTCGGGATCGCCGACGAACAGCGGCACGATGTGGGTGTCGCTCGACATCACCGGCAGGCCGGCGGCGTTGAGGATCGCCTTGACGCGGGCGGCACGGTCCTGGTGGCGCTCGCGCTCCCAGTTCGAGGTCTTCAGATGCTTGATCGCGGCGGTCGCGGCCGAGCAGATCGCCGGCGGCAGCGCGGTGGTGAAGATGAAGCCCGGCGCATAGGAGCGCACGGCGTCGATGATCTGGCCGTTGGCGGCGATGTAGCCGCCGAGGCAACCGAATGCTTTCGCCAGCGTGCCTTCGAGGATGTCGATGCGATGCATGACGCCGTCACGCTCGGCGATGCCGCCGCCGCGCGGGCCGTACATGCCGACCGCGTGGACTTCGTCGACATAGGTCATCGCATCGTACTTCTCGGCGAGATCGCAGATCTTGGCGAGCGGGGCGACGTCGCCGTCCATGGAATAGAGGCTCTCGCAGACAATCAGCTTCGGCCGGTTCGGGCCGGCCGTTTTCAATAGCTCCTCGAGATGCGCAAGATCGTTGTGGCGGAACACGACCCGCTCGCAGCCGGACTGGCGGATGCCCTCGATCATCGAATTGTGGTTGAGCTCGTCCGACAGGATCAGGCAGTTCGGAATGAGTTTTGCGATGGTCGGAATGCCGGTCTGGTTCGAGACATAGCCCGAGGTGAACAGCAGCGCGGCTTCCTTGCCGTGGAGATCGGCGAGCTCGGCCTCGAGCTGGACCAGTGGATGATGCGTGCCGGCGATGTTGCGGGTGCCGCCGGCACCGGTGCCGACGCGCGTCGCAGTCTCGACCATGGCGCCGACCACTTTCGGATGCTGGCCCATGCCGAGGTAATCGTTGGAGCACCAGATCACGACGTCGCGCTTGCCCTTGGGCGAGTGCCAGACCGCGTGGGGGAATCGGCCGGCCGTGCGCTCCAGGTCCGCGAACACGCGGTAGCGCCGCTCGGAATGGAGACGATCGAGGGCGGTATCGAAGAACTGGTTGTAATCCATCGGCAAAACCTGCAACGGAACCCGGCCACGGCGGCCGCTCATTTTTAGAGCTTTTCCAGCTCCAATGTCCATGCGCCCGCACACATTTGTGACGAGGCGCGCGGGTCCATTTGATAGCGGCGTCTCGCCGGCGATAGTTGATGTGGATCAAACGCCTAACACTGGTCCGCCCGCGGGGACCGAGGGACTTGGGAAAGCCAGGGACCGTTGCGGCCGGCTTGGACATTTTGTCCATGGGGCGCGCTCCGTCCATGATTGCTGAGCCGGTCGCGCCGATGTCGTAGCCTTTGCCTTGGCGAGGCGCGGATCGGCTCGCCAGCAGCTCATGCGAAAGGACGCCCGATGAAGCGAGTCATGATTCTGAACGGTCCCAACCTCAATATGCTCGGCATTCGCGAGCCGCACATCTACGGCACGACGACGCTCGCAGAGGTCAACGCGAGCTGCGAGGCGGCTGCCGCAACGCTCGGGCTCAAGCTCGCCTTCCACCAATCCAACCACGAAGGCGTGCTGGTCGACTTGATCCAGTCGGCGCGGCAGGACGCGGATGCAATCATCATCAATCCGGCCGGCTTTTCCTTCACATCGGTCGCGATCATGGACGCGATCAAGACGTTCGAAGGGCCGGTGCTGGAAGTCCACATCTCCAACATCCACGCCCGCGACGAATATCACCGCCACTCCAAGATCTCGTTCGTGGCGACCGGTGTGATCTGCGGGCTCGGCCCGTTCGGCTACATCGCGGCGCTGCACGCGATCGCGAATATGAAGTGAGATGCCGCCACAAGCCCAGCCATGACGAAGTGACTCACGTCGTCCTGAACTGCAGCACGCCGTCCTTCGTCTCGGCCGTCAGCCGGCCCTCGACGATCATGTAGTTGACGTGGGCGACGAGCTCGCCGGCGGCAAAGCCCATCTGGTGTTCGTCCAGCACGTGCTTGTTGAACACGACGGGCACCAAGGCGCGCGAGGTCTGCGGCACCTCGCGGCAGGCTTCCGCGATCAGGCGGCAGCGCTCTTCATGGTGATCGGCGAGCTGCTTGATGCGGGTCTTCAGTCCGTAGAACGGCACGCCGTGGCCGGGCAGCACCAGAACGTCATAGGGCAGCGTCGTGGTGAGGCTGGCGAGCGAGGCCAGATATTCGCCGAGCGAGTTCTGGTCGGGCTCGACCGCCCAGACGCTGACATTGGGCGAGATCTTGCTCAGCACCTGGTCGGCGGAGAGGAACAGCTTGTCGTCGGCGCAATACAGCATGACCTGGTCGAGCGCGTGGCCGCCGCCGGTGATCACCTTGAAGCGGCGCGTGCCGATCACGACGTCCTCGCCATGGGAGATGCGGCGGTAGGAGGGCGGCAGCACCGAAACGCGCTTGAGATAATCCTGGCCGCGGCCGAGCAGCTTTTCAGTGAGCGACTCGTCCATGCCATGGCGACGGAAGAACAGCCGCTGCGCCTCCTGCCGCTCCGCGGTGCCGCGGTTTTGGTGATAGACCGATTGCAGATATTCGACCTGCGACATCACCAGCGGGCAGTTGAACCGCTCGACGACCCAGCCTGCGAGTCCGACATGGTCGGGGTGGGAGTGGGTGACGATCAGACGCGTGATGTGGACGCCCTTCAGCGGTCCGTCGAACAGTTTCGTCCAGGCCTCGATCGTCTCCTCATTGCCGAAGCCGGTATCCACCATCGCATAGCCGTCGCCGTCGGCGAGCAGGTAGATGTTCACGTGGTTGAGGCGGAACGGCAGCTTCAGCCGCGCCCACAACACGCCGGGCCTGACCTCCACGACCTCGTCGTGACCGGGGTGCTGTTCCCAGGGGTAGCGCAGGGCTTCGGCTGAGGACTGTGCGGTGTCGGTTTTCGGGTTCATGCATTATCGGTACCCGCACATACGGCGGGACGCCAGCCGAAAAAGGACCGTCCGCGGTCTCCGCATGGCGGTCATACCGGGCGGCGTTTTTCCGCGTCCCGGTCGTGACCGTAAAAAACGTCGTCATTCCGGGGCGCGCGGAGCGCGAACTCAGGTGCGCTGTTGCGCACCCGAGAATCTGGAGATTGTTGCGAGATTCCGGGTTCGCCTCTTCGAGGCGCCCCGGAATGACGTCAGGCCGCCCGCATGTTGTTGAGGAATGCGTCGATCTCTCCGCGCAGCATGTCGGCTTCGCGCCGGAGCGCGTCGGAGGCGCCCAGCACTTCGTTTGCCGCGGCGCCGGCTTCGGCCGAGGCGGTGGAGACGCCGACGATGTTGCTGGAGACTTCGCTGGTGCCGCCGGCGGCATGCTGGATGTTGCGCGCGATCTCGCGGGTGGCGGCGCCCTGCTCCTCGACTGCGGCCGCGATCGTCGTGGTCACATTGTCGATCTCGCCGATGATCCGGCCGATGCCCTGGATGGCGCCGACCGCCGATGTCGTGATCTCCTGCATGCTGGCGATCTGGGTGCGGATTTCCTCCGTGGCCTTGGCGGTCTGGCTCGCGAGGCTCTTCACCTCGGAGGCAACCACCGCAAAGCCGCGGCCGGCCTCGCCCGCACGCGCCGCCTCGATGGTGGCGTTGAGCGCGAGCAGATTGGTCTGCGAGGCAATGGTCTGGATCAGGTCGACGACGACGCTGATGCGGCTCGCGCTGTCGGCAAGGCTCTGCACCGTGGTGTCGGTGGCGCCGGCCTCGTCGACCGCCTTCTTGGCGATCGCGGCCGAGGTCACGACCTGCTTGCTGATCTCCTCGATCGAGGACGACAGCTGCTCGGTGCCTGACGACACGGTCTGCACGTTGACCGAGGTCTCCTCGGCGGCGGAGGCGACCGCGTTGACCAGCGCGTTGGACTGGTCGGCTGTGGTCGACATGCTCTGCGCGGTCGATTGCATCGAATTGGCCGACTGCGCCAGATTGTCGAGCGCGGAGCGCACGGTGCTTTCGAATTCGGCGATCTTCGCTTCCATGCGCGCGGCCCGCTCGGCCTTGGCGATACGGTCCTTGTCCTGCTCGCCGGCGAGCGCCCGGGCTTCGATCATGCTGTCGCGGAACACGGTCAGCGTTTCCTTCATCACGCCGATCTCGTCGTTCTGCCGGGAGCGGACGATCTCGGTGTCGAGGTCGCCGGCCGACAGCAGCTGCATGGCGCGCTGAAGCTCACGGATGCGGCGCAGGATGTTGCGGCCGACATAGAGCCAGACGAACAGCGCCGAGCCGACCAGCATCAAGCAGCCGAGCGCCAGCATCACGGTGGTCGCGAGCGAGGTCTCCTGCTGCGCCTGCGAGGTCGAGGCGTTGGTCTCTTTCTGCACGCCGTCGACGAGCTGTTGCACGCTGATGCCGAGGCCGACATTGAGCTTGCGGGTCTCGTCCAGGATGGTCTGGCCGTAGTCGACGGAATCGAGCTCCTTCTCACGCAGGTTGAACACGCCCGTCTTGCCGGTGCCGAGCGCGAGCAGCTTCTCCGCCGTCTCGCGCAGCATCTTGTTGCCCTGATTGTCCGGCAACAGATCGAGGTTCGACCGCAGGCGTCCCTGTGCCGTCTTGAATTCCTTCTGGATGTCGTCGAGCTTGTCGCTGGTGTTCGCCGACAGTGCCGCACTCATGTTGGCGGCTGCGAGATTGCCGCTGGCGACGACGTTGCCGAGCTGGCCGACGGTCTGCGCGGCATCGTTGGCATCTGCGGCGGACAGGTCGGCCGAGCCGAGAATGGCGTTGACCCGGGTCTGCGCGTCGAGCATCGCCGGACTGGCCGCGCCGACGAAGGCGCCCTGCGCGCTGCGCAGCGCGTCATATTGCTTGTCATGGAGGGCGGCGATATCGAGCCGCTCGCGGGCGGCCTTGGCGAGGCTTTGCGCCGCCTCGTTGATGCTCTTCATCGTCTCGCTGAGTCCGGAGACGACGGCCTTGTCGCCGCCGAGCCCGATGATCTCGGTGAGCTTCTGCTGCGTCTGCTCCTGCAGCTCCTTGAGCTTCTTGGTGCGCTCGTTCAGAGCTTCCTCGCTTTGAGCCGCGAGCAGGGCTGGTCCCTGTGCCGCAAGGCTCGCGCTCAGGGCCGACAATTGCAGGCTGGCGGTGAGGCGCGGAATGTCCCGCCTGCTCAGCTCGGTCATCCGTCCGCCGAGATTCTGCAGCGCCAAGCCGGCGCCGGCTGCGATCACGAGGCCCATGCCGGCGACCACTGCAAAGGCCGCGAACAGGCTGCCGCGCACGCCCCAGGTCGGCAGTTTGAAGCGAGGCAGAAAACGGCCCAAACGGCCAAGCCCCAGACGGATCGCCATCGAAAATTCCCCCAGCTCTTGCTTATCTTTGTGGCCGGCAGTATCCGCACGGCGGGTTAAAAATTCGCAATCTCCGCAAACGGTTGCGCCTGTTCCGCAGAGCGAAAAAAGAAGGGCCGGCGAAATCGCCGGCCCTTCCGTCTGGTAAGGTTGTGGTAACCAATTAGTAGCGCGCGACGGCCGGGCTTGCCCAGTTGAAGCGGTAGTTGACGCCCGCCTTGATGGTGTGGTCGTCGGTGGTGAAGCTGCCGGTGCCCGCCAGCGGGCCGCCGGTGAAGCTCGAGTCGCCGAAATTGTAGTACTGGTACTCGGCCTTGGCCGACCAGTTCGGGGCGAACATGTATTCGAGGCCGGCGCCGACGGTATAGCCGTTGCGGTGATCGCCGGTGATGACGAACGCGGTCGGCACGCCGCCGACGGTCACCTTCTCGTTGTTGTCCGAATAGGCGTAGCCGCCCTTCACATAGATGAGGCCGGGGCCCCAGGTGTAGCCGACGCGGCCGGTGATCGAGCCGAGGCCACGCTGGTCGTTGGTGTAGGCGATGCCGCCCGGAAACACGGCACCGACGCTGCCGGAGAGCCAGGAATACTGGCCTTCGACGCCGACCACGAAGTTCGGGTGGAACTGCCAGTCCCCACCGACCTGCACGCCGCCGAGGAAGCGGCCGTTGCCGTTGTTGCCGGTGGAAAGGCCGTTGAAATTGTTGTCGCTGGAGAACGCGCCGCCGACATGGCCGCCGATGTAGAAACCGGTCCAGTTGTAGATCGGCGCGGCATAGGCCGGCGCGGGCGACTTGTAATAGTTGCGGTTGCCGAGATCGGCACCGACGGCCGGTGCAGCAGCGCCCACCACGAGCAGCGCAACGGTCGCAAACAGAATCTTCTTCATCGTCTTGAACTCCGACACTTAAGGTCCCCGGCAGGCGCGCTTTCCGCGCCGCGTTGGTTTTGCAGATAGCTTCCTTTTGACGAAAATGCTGTCACATGCATGGCACAGCGCGACCCAACCTAACTTATTGGGCTGCAATTGATTTTCGTGCTTAATGCCGGCTTAAGAAGTGGTGAAGGAAGGCTTAACTTCGCAGCCCTTCGGTAACCTCTGGGCGTCCTTCGTTAACCAAGACGCCGTCGCGCCTCATCGCGCATCTGCTCGCGGAACGCCGCGCGCTTTGCGGGGCGGTCCTCCTCGCGCACGTCATGTCGATCGAAGATGTCGAATTTCTCCAGGATCGGATAGCGCTCGCTCGCCATCGCAAGCACGCGCAGCACCTTGGTCGCCTCCGGCGTAGGGCCGCTCACCTCCCAGCGCCGGATGGTGTCGCCGCCGCCTTTCTCCGGCAATCCGCAGAGCTTTGCCATATCGGCCGCCGTGAGCTTCCGCTCGAGGACATCGGATAGGTCGGCGCGGAGTTGCTTCAGTTCGGGCCCGGTCATGTCGCCTCAATACGCGAAATCGCTGAGGGCAATGCACTAGCGCTGATTCGGGTCCATCCGAAGGCGGGCATGATCCGTCCGAAGCGGAGGTGACGAACGCATTGCTTCGGCACATTCGCCAGCACACGGAGTTATGAACTTGTGCCTATGGACATCGTCCGCTCAATGAACACATGGCACAAGGGGCCCCTAGCGATCGAGGGATCAGCCATGACAAGCATTAAACTCGCCATTGCCGCGCTCATCACGACCGGGCTGCTTGCCGCGCCCTTTGCGGCGGAAGCGAAGAAGGCGCGGTCGAGCCGACACTACAGCACGGGCGTGGTAGCCCCGACCTATGGCGGCGCCGGAGCGCCGGCAGCGCAGCCGCGGGCGTCCTACGGCTCGTCCGGCCAGACGGTCGGAACGGTCACCGCACCGTCGGTCGGATCTTACAATTGGCCCTCGGTCGGCGTGACCAATTCGGCGCCCACCTGGAGCAACACCACGAGATAAGTGCGGCCGTGCGGGTTAGCGCGTGCCGGTCGCCAGACCCGAGAGAAGGTATAGCGCGACCAGCAATGTCGCTACCGACAGCATCGTCGTGACCGAGACCGTGGCCGCGACCAGTTTCTCCTCGACCTTGTGCTCGTGCGCCAGCACGTACACCGTCTTCGCCGTGGGCACGGCGGCGCATATCACGGCGGCGACGGTGTAGAGCGCGTTGAGGCCGGTGACCACACAAAGTCCGTAGACGATCAGCGGCATGATCACGAGCTTCACGAGCGCGAGCGCGAACGTTGCCTTCAGGTTGGAGCGCAGGCCCTCGACCGACAGGCCGAGCCCGATGGCAAACAGTGCGCAGGGCGTGAGCGCGGCGGCGATCATGTTGAGATAGGCCGCGACCGGCGCCGGGATCGGCAGGCCCGTGATCGCCCAGACGAGACCGATAAACGTCGACAGCACCATCGGATTGAGCAGGATCTGCTTCGCGAGGCCGGCGGACTGCGCGGACGATCCGCGCGCGTCCCTTTCCAGCAGGATGACCGTGATCGGAAACATCACGGCCGCGACGAATACCGTCGCGACCGCAGCAGGCAGGACGGCGGGTTGGCCGTAGATCGCGTGCAGGATCGGCAGCGCCACGAAGCCGGTATTGGTCATCGCCGCCGCCATGCCATGAATCGTGCTGCTGGCGAGATCATGCTTTCCGCCGGCGCGGATCACCAGGAAGACCAGCGCAAAGCAGACGAGGGAGCCGCCGCCGAACGCGAGCAGGAAACGCCATTCCAGCAGATTACGCGCGGGCTCCTGCGCGATGGTGACGATCAATAGCGCAGGCATTGCCACGTTGTAGGCGAAATGCACCAGCGCGTCGGAGAGCGAGCGGGAGAGATAGCCGAGCTCGCCGGCCAGCCAGCCGGTGACGATGATCGCGAATACGGGAAGAACGAGGCTCGCGACTTCCATCCGGATTCCCCCCTTGCTGCCAATGGCTGCAACGAGAGGTTACCCCGGCAATGGAGTGTCGTCACGGCTTTGGTCGAGCCGTGGTCCCTGGGTCAAGCGTTCCCTTCAGTCAAGGCCGTCATGGCCGGGCGCGGCGCGCCGATCGAACGCGGCCGTCAGACGCTAGATGCCCCGGCCGGCCTGTTGACCGATCACGCAGCGCCACGCAGCCAGTCGCTCCGCTGGATGCTGGGTCATCCAGTCGGCGAGCTGCGGCGCGCCCATCAGGCAGGACTGCACCGAAACCTGTGCGAAATCCGAGGTGGTGACGACCTGCTCGTGACAATTGGTCGGGGAGGCAAGGCTGCAAAGCACGGCGATGATCTTGATCACGACAGGTTACCCCCGTCGCGGCCGATATAGGTACGGCCCATCGCGGCCTTATCCCGGCCTTCGCTGGCCGGGTCGGTCGGCGGGAAGATACTGTCGTAGATGGCGCGCGCCTCCTGAATGAGACGTGCTCGCTCGCGCTCGGACTTTGAGACAAATCGAATGACTTCGCCCATGTTGGCTCCGAATATCAGTTGGCAGATCCCGTCATCAGATGACGCCTATCATTTCATCGTCATCTATGACGCCGTCTTCGGCTTTGAAGCGGTGTCGCCGATCACGAAGGAGTAAAAAGCGCGTGAGCGCACTCCGGAATCCCAACCTCTCCCATGCCTTTGATGCGCCGGGTTGAGAGACCGCTCACCAGCTCACATCCGTTGCGGGGCTTCGGGAGCCGCGCGAGCGAATGCTGGTGTCGACTTGCTCCTTGCGCTCATCGGCAAGGAAATTTTCGTCAAGAAAATTCTCATGGACCGAATATGTTTCACCTCGGGCCGTGTGCAAGTTTTTGGAACCATCCGGGAATCCGGCGACTCGATGCGATCGATCCGTCACGCCGCCGGCGCGCGCTCTTTCCGTCCCGGCACGGCTGCCAGCAGCTCGCGCGTATAGGCATGCTCCGGCGCAGCGAACAGCTGCGCGGTCGGCTTCAGCTCGACGATGGCGCCGCGCTGCATCACCGCGATGCGGTCGCAGATCTGGGCGGCGACGCGTAGATCGTGGGTGATGAACAGCATCGAGAGGCCGAGGCGTGTCTTGAGGTCTTCCAGCAGCCGCAAGACTTGCGCCTGCACGGAGACGTCGAGCGCGGAGACGGCCTCATCCGCGACGATGATCTCGGGCTCGAGCGCCAGAGCGCGCGCAATGCCGATGCGCTGGCGCTGGCCGCCGGAGAATTCATGCGGATAGCGCTCGAGCGCGCCGGCATCCAGGCCCACCATCTTGAGGAGATCGCGGGCGCGGTCGAACGCCGCTTTCGGATCAAGGCCGGCCGCGATCGGGCCGTCGGCGATGATGTGGCTGATCTTGCGGCGCGGATTGAGCGAGGCGAACGGATCCTGAAAGATCATCTGGATGCGATGGCGCTCGGCGCGCAGCGCCTTGCCTGAGAGCTGGGTGAGATCGGTCTCGCCGATCCGCACCGTGCCGCGGTCGGCCTCGATCAGCCGCATCACCAGGCGCGCCACCGACGATTTGCCGGAGCCGGATTCGCCGACGAGGCCGAGCGTCTCGCCCCTGAGGATGTTGAAATTGACCGCGCGCGCGGCATCGACGCGGCGGTCTTCGCGAAACCAGCCGCCCGAGGTGACATAGGTCTTGTCCAGCCCGATCACCTCGACCGCCCTGGCCTGATCGTCGAGCGGCTCGCGCGCCGGCGGGTCCATCGAGGGTACGGCGGCGAGCAGCGCCTTGGTGTAGTCGTGCTGCGGCGCGTTGAAGACGGTCGCGGCCGGGCCTTCCTCCACCACCTTGCCGTGACGGAGCACGACGACCTGGTCGGCGATGTCGGCGACCACGCCGAAATCGTGGGTGATGAACATCACCGCCATGTTGCGATTGCGCTGGAGGTTACGGATCAGCTTGAGGATCTGCGCCTGCGTGGTGACGTCGAGCGCGGTGGTCGGCTCGTCCGCGACCAGCACGGCCGGCTCGAGCGCGAGCGCCATCGCGATCATGGCGCGCTGGCGCTGGCCGCCGGAGAGCTGGTGCGGATAGGCACGGACGATACGCTCGGGGTCGGGCAGGCCGACTTCGCGCGCTAGCGACAAGGCCTTGGCGCGCCGCTCCTTCGGCGTCAGCAGGCCGTGGGCCTCGAACATCTCGGCCATCTGGTCGCCGATCCGCATCAAGGGATTGAGCGCGGTCATCGGCTCCTGAAAGATCATCGCAAGGCGCCGGCCGCGCAGATCGCGCCAGCCGTCGTCGTCGAGCTTGAGCAGGTCGCGGCCTTCGAACTGGATCTCGCCTGAGGTGACCGACACCGTATCAGGCAACAGGCCCATCAGCGCATGTGCGCACATCGACTTGCCGGAGCCGGATTCGCCGACGACGCAGACGATTCTGCCGGGTCGAAGATCGAGCGAGACGCCGTCGACGGCGAAAGGACGCTCGGCGCCTTTGGGCAGGGCGATCCGCAAATTCTTGATGGAGACGGCGGGCGGTGCGGTCATTGTCAGCGTCCCTCCCGCGACAGGCGCGGATTGAGCGCGTCGTTGAGGCCTTCGCCGATCAAATTGAGCCCGAGCACCGAGATCAGGATGGCGACACCGGGAAACACGGTGATCCACCAGGCCTGGCGGATCACGGTGCGGCCGGCGCCGACCATGTAGCCCCAGGAGATCAGATTGGGGTCGCCGAGGCCGAGGAACGACAGCGAGGATTCCAAGAGGATCGCGGTCGCCACCATCAGCGAGGCCAGCACGATCACGGGCGACAGTGCGTTCGGCAGGATCTCGCGCATAATGATCCAGGTGTTGCTTTGGCCGGTGACCACGGCCGCCTGGACATATTCGCGCGTGCGCAGCGACAGCACCTCGCCGCGCACGAGGCGGGCGACCGGCGGCCAGCTCACCAGCGCGATCGAGGTCACGATCGAGTAGATCGAGGGCTGCAGGATCGCGACCAGCACGATCGCGAGCGCGAAGCTCGGAATGGTCTGGAAGAACTCGGTGAAGCGCATCAGGGCGTCATCGACCCTGCCGCCGAAATAGCCGGCCATGGCGCCGATGGGAACGCCGACGATCAGCGCGACCAGCGTGGAGACGAGGCCGACAAGCAGCGAGACGCGCGCGCCAAAAATCATACCGGCGAACACGTCGCGGCCGAGCGCGTCGGTGCCGAGCGGCACGGCGGAGAGCGTAAACGGCGGCAGGAACGGCCGCTGCACCATGCGCCATGGCGAGTTCGGGAACAGCATCGGTCCGAACAATGCGACCGAGATCGCCAGGACCAGGATGATGAGCCCGATGACGCCGCTCGGGCTACGCAGCATCGATTTCCAGAACTGTTTCATGAGGCGAATTCGATGCGCGGGTCGACCAGGCGATAGACCAGATCGGTGATGAGGTTGAAGATCAGGACCATGGCGGAGCAGATCACGAAGACGCCGAGCAGCAGATTGTAGTCCCGCTGCAACAGCGCGTCGTACATCAGGCGCCCGATCCCGGGCCAGGCGAACACGGTCTCGGTGATGACGGCGCCGCCGATCAGTGTGCCGGAATGCACGCCAGCCAGCGTCACGACCGGCAGCAGCGCGTTGCGCAGCACGTGGCGGCGCTGGATCACGGCGTCGGAGAGGCCCTTGGCGCGCGCGGTCTTGACGAAGTCGAGCCGCTTCACCTCCAGCATCGAGGCGCGCGTCATGCGGGTATAGGTCGCCATGAAGAACAGGCCGAGCGTCATCGCCGGCATGATCAGGTGTTTTGCGACGTCGACCGCGTGGGAGAAGCCGGTCAGATTGGCGCCGACCGTCTCGTAACCAAAACTCGGCAGCCAATCCATGGTGACCGAGAACAGCAGGATGCCCATCAACGCCACCCAGAAGATCGGCATGGCGTAGAAGATCAGTGCGAAGACGGTGATGGCGGTATCGAGTAAGGTCCCGGCAAAGCGCGCGGCGAAGGTACCGAAGAGAATGCCGAGCGCGAGCGAGATCGCGAATGCGGTCAGCGTCAACAGCAGCGTCGCAGGCAGCCGTTCGCCGATCAGCTTTGCGACCGGCGCCTGCTGGCGGAAGGAGAAGCCGAGGTCGAGGGTGACGACGCCTTTGACATAGATGAAGAGTTGTTCCGGCAACGGCTTGTCGAGGCCGAACTTCTCCCTGAGCTGATTGACGAAGATCTGATCACTGGCCCCGGCCTCGCCCGCCATCACCACCGCGGGGTCGCCGGGCGCAAGCCGGATCAGGAAGAAATTGAGGACGACGATCGCAAGCAGGACGATCACGCCCTTCAGGACACGCTGAGCGATAAAGGAGAGCATACTTAGAGCGACGCTTGTTTGACGAGAGGGTCGCCGCAGCGACGGTGCGCTCCCTCTCCCGCTTGCGGGGGAGGGTAGGGG
>NZ_PTFE01000152.1:0-13400 GCF_002936975.1 Bradyrhizobium sp. AC87j1 | reverse complement strand
GCTGAATTTCGTGATGGGCTCGTCGGCGTAGCGCCTGAGGCCGTCGATCTCGAGCACGCGCGAGGTGCTGGCTTCTGCGGCCGTATAAGGCGTGCGGGGCAGCGAGGTACAGGCGCCGAGCACCAGGCTGCACGCCAGGAGCAGAAATCCGGCCAGGCGGCCGCCTGTCTGCCTGATCCAGTCATGCGAGCGGCCGGCGACATCAGTCGAACAGGAAGCGAAGGGCATTGTCGGTGGCTGGCGATCACGCATTTACCGCCGCCGGCAAATTTGCCGCGGCATCTCGTCCAGCCCCCAAGATAAAACTACACTGTATCGTTTTGTTTAACAAGGGTGGCGACGCCGATATTCGCGCCCATTTGTGTCCCAGTCCGAGGCAATAGCCGGCTGCGAGGGGGCGGCGGGTGGGTTGATCGGTCTTCGCCGACACGCAATAAGCACGGCCATGAATCCGGACCATGATCTTCCCAATCACTTTGAATTGCTCGGCACTGATGGCGCCGCGCGGACCGGGTGCCTGACCACGCCTCATGGCGTGGTGCGCACGCCCGCCTTCATGCCGGTGGGCACCGCCGGCGCCATGAAGGGCATGCACTGGCGCGAGGTGCGCGATGCCGGCGCCGACATCGTGCTCGGCAACACTTATCACCTGATGCTGCGTCCGAGCGCCGAGCGGATCGCAGCCCTTGGCGGCTTGCAGAAGTTCACCGGCTGGAACGGGCCGATGCTGACGGATTCCGGCGGTTTCCAGGTGATGTCGCTGTCGGACTTGCGGAAGGTCACCGAGAATGCCGTCACCTTCCGCTCGCATATCGACGGTGCCAAGGTCGAGCTGTCGCCGGAGCGCTCGATCGAGGTGCAGCGCTTGCTCGGCTCCGATGTCGCCATGCAGATGGACGAATGCGTGCGGCTGCCGGCCGAGCGCGCCGACATCGAGCGCGCGATGCAATTGTCGTTGCGCTGGGCCGAACGAAGCAAGCGCGCCTTCGAGAGCGCCCCCGACGGCTATATGCTGTTCGGCATCGTGCAGGGCGGCGACATTCCCCAGCTTCGCCATGAGAGCGCGCAAGGTCTCGTTGCGATCGGCTTCCATGGCTATGCAATCGGCGGCCTTGCCGTCGGCGAGCCGCAGGCGGTGATGCTGGCGATGATCGACGAGACCGCACCCTTGCTGCCGAAACAGCGCCCGCGCTATCTGATGGGCGTCGGCACGCCCGACGACATCCTCGAAGCCGTCAAGCGCGGCATCGACATGTTCGATTGCGTGATGCCGACGCGCAATGGCCGGCACGGTGTCGCCTTCACGCGCTTCGGCCAGGTGAATTTGCGCAACGCGCGCCACGCCGACGATCCGCGTCCGCTGGATGAGGAGAGCTCATGGCCGTCGGCGCGCAACTACGCGCGCGCCTATCTGCACCATCTCGTCAAGGCGGGCGAGACGCTGGGCGCGATGCTGCTGTCTGAAATCAATATCGCTTACTACCAGTTCCTGATGCAGGGCATCCGGGACGCGATCGCACACGGAAAATTCGATGAGTTCTATCAGCGTACGCGTGCGGACTGGGCGAGGGGCGATATCGCCCCGCGCTAGGGCAACTGCGCTAGTTGCACACGAACCGACGCTTCACGGCGTGCTTGGTGACGAAGCCGTAGCCGCAATTGTCGCAGGTCCAGAGATAGCTGATGACGTGGTCCGAGATGTAGGCGGATGCTTCGGCGGCGACCATGGAATCGGCGCAGACGGGACAGGTCGGCAATTCGCTGCAACGCGGATCACGCCTTAGCGCTACGGTCGACATCACTTCAGCAGCTGCTGACATCATGGTGACCTCTCTGCTTTGAGACCTAAGTCTAACATACGCAGAATCAGTTGACGAGGTCGCAACACAAATGCGTTGGTTTTCTGCTAATTAAAGCTCACGCGATTTTGCGATGCAGCGTATTTAACATGTGCCGCAATTGTCGCTTGCGTGTCGTCGCAGGCTATCCGTAACTGCGAATGAGCTGCGTAAGAAGCGCAATGTCGTCACAGGGAGTTCATCATGGACGCATCGTCCAACACGAGTGCAGCGCACCAACCCGGCCGCGGCCGGATCTATGACTCGATCGTCGACGCATTCGGCAATACACCGACTGTGCGGTTGCGCCGGCTGCCCGGCATGCACGATGTGAATGCCACGGTTTTGGCAAAACTTGAATATTTCAGTCCTGCCGCAAGCGTGAAGGACCGCATCGGCGCGGCCATGATCATCGCGATGGAGAAGGCGGGCATCGTCAAGCCCGACACCGTGCTGATCGAGCCGACCTCCGGCAATACCGGCATTGCGCTCGCCTTCGTGGCGGCTTCGCGCGGCTACCGCCTCAAGCTGGTGATGCCGGAATCGATGTCGATCGAGCGGCGCAAGATGCTGGCTTTTCTCGGCGCCGAATTGGTGCTGACGCCGGCGGCGCAGGGCATGAAAGGCGCGATCGCCGCCGCCGAGGAGCTGTTGAAGACGACGCCGAACTCGGTGATGCCGCAGCAGTTCAAGAATCTCGCCAATCCCGAGGTGCACCGCCGCACCACCGCAGAGGAAATCTGGAACGACACCGGCGGCAATATCGATTTCTTCGTGGCCGGCGTTGGCACCGGCGGCACGATCACCGGCGTCGGCCAGGTGCTCAAGCCGCGCAAGGCCTCACTTCGCGTGGTCGCGGTCGAGCCGGAGGAGAGCCCGGTGCTGTCAGGCGGACAGCATACGCCGCACAAGATCCAGGGCATCGGCGCCGGCTTCGTCCCTGACATCCTCGATCGCGCCGTGATCGACGAGATCGTGAAGATCAACTCGACGACGGCGATCGAGACCTCGCGCGCGCTGGCGCGGCACGAGGGCATTCCGGGCGGCATCTCCTCGGGCGCGGCGATCGCGGCCGCGCTCCAGATCGGCAAGCGGCCAGAAGCGGCGGGAAAGACCATCCTGGCGATCGTGCCGTCCTTCTCGGAGCGGTATCTTTCGACAGCGCTGTTTGAGGGAATCTAGGACATGGCGGATCAACCCCCGAGGCGCCCGCGCACACTCGGCGATGCCAGGACCGAGGCCGAGGCGGCGTTCAAGAAGGTGACGGCCAAGGTCGCCGCGGCGCCGCCGAAGCCGAACGTGGCGCCGGGGATCAAGGAGCAGGTCACCTTGCGCATCGATCAGGACGTGCTGGAGTTCTTCCAGGAGGGCGGACCGGGTTGGCAGGACCGCATCAACGAGGCGCTGCGCAAGGCCGCGGGGAAGTAGCCAACCTCGCAACGACGGAGCATGCTGCGACACAGTCGCACCAGAGAAAAAGCCCGGCGCGAGCCGGGCTTTGTGTTTTCAATCTCACCGCATCTCAGCGGCGGAACATGCCGCCCATCATGCCACCGACGACACCACCCACGAACGCCGCGCCGGCGGCATCGCCGGGATTGCTGCGCTGGGGAGCCGGTGCCGGTGCCGGTGCGCTGCTGCCTGCGGGCGCGGCGGCACGGCGGGCCGCCTTCTGGCTGGTGTCGCTCGCGGTCGGCGGGGCGGCCTGGACCTCCGAGATCAGGGCCTTGTGCTGGTGCTTGTTGAGGTAACCCGATGAGGGATAGCCGCGCGCGGCCTGCCAGCGCTTGAGCACGGTCCGGGTCTCATCGCTGAACACGCCGGTCTGCTTGGTGTCGAAGCCGAGCCCGGTGAGACGACGTTGCACGTCGCGGCGCTGGGTCTTGTCGAGGCCGATCTGATCCTCGGTGAGCTGGGTGGCCTCGTCGGTGAAGGTCGCGGGATCTACGCCGGCGTTGAGGGTGCGCGTCGCGGTCGAGGGGCCGCTCTTGATGGCCGCGAGGCGTGCCAGCGCCAGCGCCTTGAACTGACCGTTCGGATAGGCGGAGAGATAGGCGTTGAGCTCTTCCGGCTTGTTGGACTCTTTCACCGAGCGCCAATATTCGAGCTCGACGCCGTCCGAGCTGCCGCTCGCCGCCGGCACGATGCCAGAAGCGGTCGGCGCCGCGTTGGCGACCTGGGTTGTCGGAGCCTGGTTGAGATAGACCGAGCCGGTCAGGTTGGTGTGGCCCCAGGGCAGCTGACCCTTGCGGGTCTCTTCATTGACCTGGGCGCGCACCGACGTCATCGCCTGCTGGATCTCGATGCCGGGCTTGGTGATGTTGTCGATCAGCGCACGGGTGAACGGGCTGTTGTTGCCCTCCTGACCGTCGAGCGCGGTCTGGCCAGGGCCGGTGGCGAACGCGATGAGAGTGCCTTCACCGGATTTCATCTCGGCGAGACCGCTCTGTACGTTGACGCTGCGCGTCGCGGAGTTCGACTTGATCTTGGCGGCGAACGGATTGTCGCGGCAGGCATCGAGGAAGACGAGCTTGACCTTGGCATCGCCCATGGTCTGCTCGAGCGTCAGGTCGATGTTGATGGCCGCGCCCAGCTTGACGTCCATCTCCGACTTGATGTCGGCGTCGACGGGCAGCAGGTAATTGGTGCCGCTGACAGCGATGCCGTGGCCGGCATAATAGAACAGTGCGATGTCGGAGCCCTGCGCCTTGCGCCCGAAGTCGAGCAGCTTCTCCGTCATCTGGTCGCGGCTGAGATTGGAGCCTTCGATCACCTCGAAGCCGACATTGCGCAGCGTCGACGCCATCGCCTTGGCGTCGATCGGCGGGTTCGGCAATTGTGCGACGTTCTTGTAGGAGCCGTTGCCGACGACGAAGGCGACACGACGGTCGGCCTTCGCGGCACTGACCGACAGTGCCACGCATATGAGCGAAGCGAGGAGGGTGAGATAGCGCATTCTGAAATCCCCAGAATCGAATTGCAGGCAGCAACGAATTGGCAACGAACCTACACGAAGTGCCCGACTTCGCGCCACCGAAACGGCGGTCCGTTGCGTGCAACCCGCTGCTGTGTGGCCGAATGTGCACGATGGGAATGCTTCCCAACGTGATCTAAATCACACGGCCGCTTTGTTTTGTCGCGCGAGGCAGCGCGAGGTTCACCGCGCGCGGGCAGGAACCGCTGACGCCGGCTTCAAATTCAGGAGATTGCCGCACAGGATCAGCACAGCACCGAGCACGGTCCAGGCGTCGAGCCGCTCGGAATACAGCAGCCAGCCGGCCGTCGCAGTCAGTGGAACCCGGAGGAAGTCCATGGGAACCACGATCGTTGCGTCGGCATATCGGAGCGCGCTGGCAAGGCAATAGTGCGAGAAAGTGCCGCAGATACCGATGACGAAGAGCCATCCCCAAAGGTAGGCTGACGGCCAGGTCCAGACGGCGAATGTCGGCAGCAGGCCCACGACCATCTGCACGATGATCATCCAGAACAGGATCGACAAGGCGCTCTCGGTCCGAGTCAGCGACTTCGCCAGGATCATCGAGATGCTGAAGCCGATTGCAGCTCCGAGCGCGATCATCTGGCCCGGATTGATTTCGCTGGTGGCGGGCCGCACGATCATGACGACGCCGACGATACCGAGCACGACCGCGGCGATCTTCCAGACCGTCATGCGTTCAGACAGGAACGTTGCGGCCAGCACCGCAGTCCAGATCGGCATGGTGAACTCGATCGCCACGACCTGGCCGATTCCGATCAGCGTCAGTGCGTAGAACCAGCCGAGCTGCGCGAAATAGTGGACCCCATTGCGTGCAAGATGCTGCGGCAGGCGTTTGGTCGCGACCGCCTTGAAGCCGCCGGCGCGGTAGATGAGCGGCAGGAGCAGCGTGAAACCGATTACCGAACGCACCTCCATGATCTGGAAGACGTTGAGCTCGCGCGTGGTCTCGCGCCCGGCAACCGCCATGACCAGCATCAGTGACAGCCAGCCGGCCATCCACAATGCAGCCATCGTTTTGGACGGTGTCGCGCTCATTGGGCAGGGGTTTGGGGGCAGGGTGCTGGAGGATGGAATGTGAAAGGACGGCCGGTATCGACGACATCGCCGCCGTTTGCAACGGCCAAATCTGCGGATGCAGCGATGCAGGGCGGCGTGCTAAGGCGTCATTGAACAACAAGAAAAGGGAGATGTTCGCTCATGCAAATCTTGCAGCCGGCCGACTGGAAGAAGCCGCGCGGTTTTTCTCATGGCGTCGTGACGGAAGGGCCGGGCCGCTGGGTGGTTCTGGCCGGCCAGACCGGCGGCGATGAGGCCGGCAATTACGCGCCCGACATGGCGGCGCAGGTCGCGACCGCGCTGAAGCGGATCATCAAGCTTCTGGCCGAGGCCGGCGCCGGCCCCGAGCACATCGTCCGCCTGACCTGGTACCTGACCAGTCGCAGCGAATACGAGGCCGCGGGTGTGGGTATCGGCGCAGCCTGGAAGGAGACGCTCGGCCGCAATTTCCCGCCCTCGACGCTGCTCTATATCGGCGGCCTCGTGGACGAGCGGGCCAAGGTCGAGATTGAGGTCACGGCGTTCGTGCCCGGCGCATAAAAAAATCGACCCGGCGCGCTCGCCGGATCGACTGCCGTGTCACTCTACGGTCTTACTTCGACAGCGAGATGTTGGCGCCGCGGAACTGGCTGTCCGCGCGGATCGAGACGTTCTGCTTGTTGCCGGACGTCTTCAGCGAGAGGTTGGCGTTGAAGCCGGCGGTCGAGGCGACCAGCTCGTAGTTTCCGCTGGCACCGCGGCCCTGAAGCGAGCCAGAGATGTTGCGGCTGGCCTCTGACCAGCTGCCGGCGATCGCGCCGCCTTCAGCCTTGACGTTGGCTCCGAGGTTGAACTTGTAGGCGTCGCTGGCGCAGGTCAGCGACATCTCCATGGTCGGTCCGATCGGGGCGTATTTGGCCCGGCAGCGGATCCGCTCGGTCGAGCCGTCGTCCAGGGTGACGACGCCGCCGCCGCTCCAGGTACCCGCCAGCGCGGCGAAGGGGCCCGACTGGGCCATGCTTTCGGTGTTGGCGATTGCTGCCGCAAACAAAACGGCGGCCGCGATCAGCAGCCGCCGGTTCCGGGCGCGAGCCTCAATTGGTTTATTGGCGCGATGCTTCCCACCGCCCGCTGCACGGTATGCCTGCAGATGCTCCATTCCACTTCCCCGATCCGGCGTTGCCGCTGAGTTGACCGTTGGCATATGCACCATTGATCGAAACTTTCACAAGTCCCCCGCTGCCGATGGTGCCGGAAACGTTAGCGCCGGGCGCGGTGATCCTGCCGTCGGCAACCGTCAGCATGGAGCTTGCGGTCGGCTCGCAGGTGCCGCTCTTGGTGACGATGACGACCTGCCAGTTGCCGTCATAGGGGCTCTGGGCGAGGGCGGGAGCGGCGAGGGTGCCGGTCAAAACTGAAGCGGCACAGAACGCCGCGATGCGACCAAAACGCATGAATTCCGTCCTTGAATTTGTCTGATATGCTGACGCTTATTCGGACGAAATGTGACGGAAATTTGTTGCAATGCCAAATCGAAAATTGTTCCTGTGGAAACAATGGTTTATTTGCGTTCCCGATTTTTTCTGAGCGGAATCAAGGCCCCTTCACGTTAAGGTAAACGTCAGGAGAGACTCGGTGCAGAGGTCGCGAACTGCTCGTCCTGAGTCTTGGACGGCAGCGCCTTGTGGACCTTGGCATAATCGATCACGTCGGCCAGCAATTTGAGGCCGAGCGGAGCGAGCGCGCGCTCCCAGAGCTCGCGGGCGGTCTCGCCCTTCTTCACGAAGCACCAGTCCTGGGCGGCGATGGCGCCGGCGTCCATGCGATCGGCGAGATGATAGATCGTGCCGCCGGCGATCGGATCGCCTTCCTTGATAGTCCATTCCACGGCGGCCTTGCCGCGGTGGCGTGGCAGCAGCGAGGGATGATAGCCGATCCCGCCGAACCTGGCGGCGGCGAGCGCGTCCTTGCCGATCCGGGCGTGGCTGTGCGCCGTGATGATCAGGTCGGTATCGGGGGCAATCTCGGAGGCCACCACCAGCTTCGGATTGGCCTGGACCGCGACCTCGATGCCGGCCGCCTTGGCGGTCGCGGCGAGCCGATCCTCGCGATCGGCGACGACGACCCGGACGACCGAGACGCCGTGCTCCCGGAGCATGTTCAGGGTGGTCACGCCGAAATGGCGGGAGCCGACGAGGGTAATGCGCATGGGTGTCCGATCCGGTCTCGCAACTGCGTCATCCCCCGATAACACGTCCGGACGCCCTGTCACCACCCGCGCAGCGTTTGCGCCGGTTATCAACAATCTGCCGGCGCGGGCGCGACGGATTTCGCGATTGCGCAGGCGGCCGTTCCAGTGCTCCATACCTGCATTGCACGGCTCGGGAGCGAGTGCATGCGAAGCGTCTGGCTTTTCCTTTTCGCGACACTGATCGCAGCCCTTCCGGCTCACGCCGGCGGGCCGTACCCGGCTGTGCCGCCGGAGACCGGGGTCGCGCCGTTCGTGGGGCCGACCTGGGACGCCTATCGTTGCGCCGGAGGAACGGTCACCAACTTCTATCACGGTGCCTATTATGGTGAGGAGCCGCCGGCGCTCTATCGCGGCTACGCTTACCGGCCGTATTATCGCTACGGCGCCTATCGCAGATATCCGCGCACCTATTTCTGCGTCACGGACTAGCGTTGCCGCGCGGCCACGATGGGCCGGCAAGCAGGCGATAAAACCGGTTCCTGTGTTTGGTTTTTAACAGAGGTATTTCCGGCCGGCTGCTAGATATGCGCCTACCGGGGCTGGCGACATTTCAACCCGCATCCGTTTTCGAACCCGGCTTTGGCCGCTGGCGTAACCGCCAGCGGCCTTTTCGTGCCACGCATCACGAAATCATCGAATGGTAACACGATCTCAACCAGCCTGGCGTATCGACGAATCCGTCGCGGATTTGTATTGCGTACCGCGACACCGAAAATGTCCCGCTGGCCTTTGTGCGCCGCGCGGGCCTTTTTCGCCGGGACAGATTTCATGCCGAGCGCAATTGAGCAGATCGTCGACAGCTATGTGCGGCTGAAGAACCGGCGCGGGCTCGACGAGCTGATGATGCACAGGCAGCGGCTCGCGGTCGATCTGAAGAGCAGGTCCGGCTATGATTTCAGCCTGCCGATCGGCCAGATCGACGAGGAGATCGCGATCATCGAGGCCGGGCTCAGCCGGCTCAAGGCGGAAAATTCCAAAACGGTCTAGCGAAGGCGGCGAGGCGAACTCTCGCGAGCATTGGGGACGACGCATCGTCGCAGTCCGAGACCGGTTCATGCATGGTTCAGGCCGGCCATGTCTCAATCCCCGGGTCGTTTCGTGGGACACGAATCCTGCTAGGCTTGTCCCCGTGATTTTGGAGGAGACGTCATGATCGAGCTTGCGCTGGCCGGCCTGCTGGCATTTGCAACCGTGCCTGCGGCATCGCCTGAGCCCATGGTGGAGCAAGTTCAGTTCAGGGCTGCTCCGGGCGGACGATGCCCGGACGGCTATGATTTCAACCACTCGAACGGCCGCTGCTACCCCAACGACTATCATGCGCCGGGTGTCTACACGCGGAATCCCGGGCCGCACGAATACTACGGACGCCAACGCGGCGGCGGCCTCTGTCCGCACGGCTACGACTACAATTACTCGAACGGCAGCTGCTATCCGAACGGGGCGCACGGGCCCGGCGCTTACGGGCGTTCCGAAGCCTACGGACGACGCGGCGGGCTCTGTCCCGACGGCTACGATTACAACTATTCGCGCGGACAGTGCTTTCCCAACGGCGCACGCGCTCCCGGTATGTACGGGCGGTAATCGATCGCCGTGCTGAGGCGGGCGCGCTCAGTCGCGCCGGCCGCCGTCGATCACCGTGAACAGCGGCCGAGCCGGGGTCGGCTCGACCAGCAATTCCTCCACCAGCGCGGTGGCTGCATCGACATATTTGCGTGTCGGTTTGTCGAGGGGGCGCTTGGCCTCGTCGTCGAGCGCGATCTTTGCGGCTTCGACCAGCTTGCGCATCCGCGCCGCATGGTCGTCGCCCGCCGTCAGCGTCGCGCGCGCCAGCGAGCGCAGCACGAACAGCTCGCCCTCGAGGCGGAGCAGGCGGTCGTTGAGCCTGGTAAGGACGGCGTTGAGGTCGGCCATGTCTGCTGTTCGGCGCGGAGGATCCGTCCTGATCTAGCGGCGATCGGTGAACGGAGTCCAAACGGTACCGGTGCAATTCGGCCGATCCTCCCGTCCACCCCGGATGACCGGCACGGCGCAATCAGAGGGCTGGACAGCCTACCACTCGACGTCAGCCCAGCGCCTGCCGAACACGGGCGGCCGTGTCTTCACGGCTTGCCAGCCGAAGAAATGATGCTTGCCCGACCAGGCATGCACCACGCCGCTACAGATGCTGCATTTGAAGCTGCCGGCGTGGGAATCGCTGTGCTCTTCCCTGGTCGCGGTGTAGTTCATGCCGCAACCTGCACAGGTAAATTCTTCGATCGTCCAGATGCTGTTGGCCATTTGACGGAATGCTTTTTGTTGACCTCGACCCACGGTAGTCACGGGCGTTTGCAGCGGCGTAAACCGGGGCGGGGAAATCCGGTTAACGGGCGTTAGCCAAGCCCGGCCGCGTGGCGGGCCATGCGAGATCGGCGCGGCCTCGCAGCCGGATCAACTGCCAATCCGCATATCCCGGTCGATGCGCATCTGCACCCGCCTGACCGCGAGCTGCCGCAGCCTGCCTTGCACCCGTCCGGAGCGGACCCTGGCGCCGATCGCATAGGCATATTGCCAATAGCCCGGCGCGGCGTTCGGCCTCAGGGAATAGCGGATGCCGCGGTGCATTCCGGCGCGTGCATCGGATTCTCCGGGAGGGTCTGTCATCGTCTTTCGAATGCGGGAAGGCCCCGATGTGTTCCTAATCGGGCGCCCCGGCGGTTCCAGTCGCCTTGACGCCGGATGCGTTGCTGGCAATAACGGCTAGACCTCGCAAGCACCGGAAGTTGCGTTCATGCCGCAAGGAAAGCAGTGCCCGTGAAAAGTCTCCGTCAGCTCCTGACGGGAGAGGATGTCATCCAGCTCGTGATCCGGCTAGGCCTGCTGGCCCTGCTGATCATCTGGACCTTCCTGATCATCCGCCCGTTCGTGCCGATCCTGGCCTGGAGCGGCGTGCTCGCGGTCGCGTTCTATCCGGCCTTCAGCTGGGTCGCAAAAATCCTCGGCGGCCGGCCCAAGACCGCAGCAGTGATCCTGACCCTGATCACGCTCGGCATCGTCATTGGCCCGGCCACCTGGCTCGGCATCAGCGCGGTGGACGGCGTGCGTGAGCTGGCGCATCAGCTCGGCACCGGCGATCTGGCGCTTCAGGCCGCGCCCGAGCAGCTTAAATCGTGGCCTCTGGTCGGCCCCTTGCTCTACGAGCTCTGGGACCAGGCCTACACCAACGTCCGCGCGGTGGTACGCGAGGTAGCGCCGTATCTCCAGCCGCTGGCGGGCCCGCTGCTTTCGCTCGCGGGCGATGCCGGCGTCGGCACGCTCCAGTTCCTGGTGTCGGTGTTCGTCGCCGGCTTTTTGTTTCCACATGGGCCGCGGCTGGTCGCGGCCAGCCGCGGTTTCCTGTTTCGCATCGTGCCCGAGCAGACCGAGCATTTCCTGTCGCTCGCGGGCGCGACCATCCGCGCCGTGGCGCAGGGGGTGATCGGCGTCGCGATCGTGCAGGCGCTGCTCGCCGGCATCGGCTTCAAGCTCGCCGCGGTGCCGAGCGCCGGCCTTCTCGCCTTCATCGTGCTGCTGCTCTCGATCGTGCAGATCGGCGCCTTCCTCGTGCTGCTGCCTGTCATCATCTGGATCTGGACCGCAAAGGACGTCACCACGGCGCTGTTGCTCACCGTGTTTCTCGTCGTGGTCGGCTTCCTCGACACCATGTTGAAGCCGCTCGTGATGGGGCGTGGCCTGACCACGCCGACCATCGTGATCTTCGTCGGCGTCATCGGCGGCACGCTGGCCCACGGCATCGTCGGCCTGTTCATCGGGCCGATCATCCTGTCGGTGGCCTGGGAGATGATGATGGCCTGGATCAGGACCGAGGATCGGGCGGGGGCGGCCGAGGGCTGAGCTCGCCTCGAACGGCGCGATCTTTCCGCCGTGTCGCGCCAGGACCCGAGGGATCGCGGCCTGTGATCAAAACGTGCCGGGAACTTGTCTGTTCGACTAGACAAGTTACGATTGGGACGATTCTGGTTTCAATGACGGCAGCAATGGCGAAGTCTTCCAAACTGGTTGCCGCGCGGCGCGGCAAGGTCTTGTTGGTCAGACGCCGGTCGGACGGCCTGTGGATGTTCCCGGGCGGCCGCAAGCGCGCGCGTGAGTCCGACAAGGACTGCCTGCGGCGTGAGATCAGGGAGGAGCTGCCCAAGCTGAAGCTCGGCAGGATCAGCCTCTGGAAGGAAGTGACGGCGAGGAACAAGCGCTCCGGTCGCAAGATGAGCGACGCGATCTTCATTGCCAAGACGGCCAAAGGCAGGCTGGCGATCGGCGACAAAAAGGAGATCGACCGCGCCGCCTGGCAGAAGCCGCGCGGCATCCGTCTGACGCCGACCTCGCGCTATATCCGCGACCGCCTGTTTCCGAGGAAGCAGAGGCGGAAGGTGAGCTAGTCCTCGCGTCCCGCAGATCGCGTCCGTCCGGCGAACCTCCTCGACTGCTGCCCCTGCGGTTCGGGCGCAGCAAGCTTCGCGGCCTCGGCCTCGCGCATCTCCTTGCGGACCTTGCGCGCATCGCGCATCGCGCGCTTGACGAAGGGATGCTGGGAATCCTCGGCGAAGAACAGCACCACTTCGCAGCTCGGACATTGCCTGGAATAGCCGTCCTGCAACCGCCCGGCGCGATCGCGAAACACGTTCTTGCACCGCGTGCACTGAATCTGGACTGAACTCATGCGCGGACAACAATGACTTTGGGAAATGGATCGTCAGATGATCCCAAATGTCTGAAGAAAGCTTGAATGCCTTCGTGGTCGGATGCTCGCAGACCGTGCGGGCAAGCGCCATCGGCCGGCCGAGGCCGGTGGCGGAACAAGCCGGTTGGAAAACGGTCAGCCGCTATTGCTTAGCCGCCATCGTGTCCAGGCATTGGTTGAGAAAGGCGGTGCGATCCCTGGGCAGCACTTTCTCGAGATCCGCCTTCAGCGCGCATTCGCGCTGGCGCAACTGCTCGGCCCGGCGCTTCTCGGCCGCCTCGCGGAATTCGGGAGCAACCTTGTTGGGATCGACCAGCGGCTGTGAGCGTGCGGGAGCCGTCGCAAGCAGTGCAATGGCGGCGATGAAAAAGATTGGTTTCAAATGAGCCTCCGTAAAAGAAGGCATCCTAGCGCGCGGCGGGGACGTGCTCAAACCGGGGAATGCGGTACCCCGTTCCGGAGTGATTGGCCGCGCGGGCGAACCTCCGCCGGCGACTTTGGAACGACTTGGCACGACAAACGTCGAATCCTGGCTCCCGGCCTGGGGGTTTTGGGGCTTGGGGA
>NZ_PTFE01000151.1:0-13804 GCF_002936975.1 Bradyrhizobium sp. AC87j1 | reverse complement strand
AGATCACCCCACCCCGTCACATGATCTCGCTTCGCTCGATCACGTGCCGACCCTTCCCCTCCAGGGGAGGGTAAGCAAGAGATCGCGGCAACCACCCTCCCTTGCCGAAGCCGCATTGGGTGTCTACCTCTCGCGAAGTGTTTACCTGAAAGGCTCCCCCATGCTGGATGCCGCCATCAAGGCGTTGTCGCAAATGATCTCGCCGCCGATGCGCTCGATCCTGTGGCGATCGGTCGGGCTTGCGCTCGTGCTGATCACCGTGCTGGCGATCGGCTTGCAGCGGCTCTTGAGCTGGTTTGCGACCTCCGGCGAGGTCTGGCTGGAAGGCCTGCTCGGGCCGGGCTGGCACACCTCGCTCGAGGTCTTGTCCTGGATCGTCTCGATCGCGGCGGGCCTCGGCGTCGTGTTCGGCGGCGTATTCCTGATGCCCGCGATCACCTCGCTGGTGGCGAGCCTGTTCGTCGACGACGTCGCCGACATCGTCGAGCGCGAGCATTATCCCGCCGAGCAGCCGGGCCTCGCGCTGCCGTTCAGCCAGGCCATTTTCGAGGGCATCAAGACCGCGCTCCTGACCATCCTGGTCTATCTGATCGCGTTGCCGCTGGTGCTTTTCGCCGGCGCAGGCTTCCTGATCTTCTTCGTCGCCGCCGCCTGGCTGCTCGGCCGCGAATATTTCGAGCTTGCCGCGATGCGCTTCCGCTCGCCGGAGGAGGCCAAGGCGATGCGGCGCGACAATGCCGCCACCATCTTCACCGCCGGCCTCTTCATCGCCGCCTTCGTCTCGATCCCGATCGTGAATCTGGCGACGCCGATCTTCGGCATGGCCTTCATGGTCCACATGCACAAGCGGCTGTCGGGCCCGCGGCCCGAGCTGATCGAGCCGGCGCGGCAGATGCGGTGACGCGCTCTACATCACCCGCACGCCGCACTTCCGCAGCACCGTCTTGGCGAAGCCGAACGGCGCCGGCGTGAACGGGCCGGCCGGCGCGCGGGTGATCAGTGCGAGGATACCGAGCGCGGCTATCGCGAGCCAGAAGCACAGCCAGAAGCCGTCGATATAGGCGAGCACATTGGCTTCGCGCTGCACGATGCCCGCCAGCGTACCGACCGCGCGCGCCTGCGCCAGCCCGGCGCCGTGGGCAGAGAAGTGATCGGCAAACTGCTTCAGGACGCGGACCACATCGACATCGCCGATGCCGAGGTTCTGGCCGAGATAGAAGGAATGGACCTGCTCGCGCACGCGCAGCCATGTCCCCATCAGCGCCACGCCGATCTCGGCGCCGCCGAGCCGCATGATCTGGATATAGGCGGCAAAGGAGGTGGCACGGCTCGGGTCGGAGTTCGACAGCAGCGTGATGATCAGCGGCAGCAGGGTCAGCGACTGCCCGATCGCCTGGAGCAGCACGATGCCGACAAAGTCCTCGCGCGCCCAGTCATGGGTGAGCTGCGTACCCCAGAGATTGGCGGCGGCGAAGCAGGCAAATCCCACGACAATCACGGTGCGCGTATCGAAATGCCGCAGCAGCCAGATCGAGAGCGGCACCAGCACGAACATCGGCAATGCGCCATAGGTGAGCAGCAGCATGCCGCTCTGCTCGGGCCTGAGCAGCGCGATGGTGGCAAGGAAGTTCGGCACCAGCGAGGCGTTGGACAGGCTCGTCAGCGTGTACAGCAGGATCAGCACCAGACCCAATCCGATATTGCGCGAGAACAAGACGTTCACATGCGCCCAGGGCTGCCGCACCAGCGACTCGTTGACGAGGAAGCCTGCGAACAGCACCGCGCCACCGACGAGCAGCGCCATTACCGTCCCCGAGCCGAGCCAGTCCAATCGGTTGCCCTGATCAAGCCCGGCATAGATCATCGCGACCCCTGCGCCGAGCAGCAGCATGCCGCCCCAGTCGGCCTCGCGCAGCAGTGCACGATTCACCGGCTCGTTCGGTGTGCCGAGATAGACCATCAGCCCCATCAGGGGCGCGATCACGACGCTCTGCCAGTACAGCCATTGCCAGCCGAGATGGTCGACATAGAAGCCGACCAGCGAGCTCGAGGTATCCAATGCGAAGCCGACGCGGATCGAATAGATCGAGATCGCCGGCAGCCACCAGCGGATCGGCAGATTGCGGAACACGATCATCAGCGTCGCCGGCACGAAGGTGCCGAGCAGGAGGCCATGCGCGACGCTGAGCGCGAGCAGCGTTGGATAATCGTGTACGAAGGGAACGATCAGCGAGATGACGGCATAGATCAGGCTCGGAATGCCAAGCACGCGCCGCAGCCCGAACACGGTCGCAAGCCATGCCACCGCGGGCGCGATGAAGATCTGCGAGCCGATGCCGGCGGTGGAGAGCCAGGCACCCTCGTCGAACGAGAGCGAGAACGCGCCGCGCAAATCGGGCAGGCCGACCGTGGTCAGGCGGCTGTCGAAATTGGCGAGGAAGGAGCCGAGCAACACCGCGGCCACGGCGAACAGCGGCTGCGGCGCGACGCCGCCGCGCGAGAGCGGTCCGCGATCTGTGTCGTCATTTTCCGCCATTCGCCGCCTTGGTGTCGATGCGGGTGACGACCGACATGCCCGGCACCAGGCGCGCCAGCAGCGGCTGGTTATCATCGAGCTGGATGCGCACGGGAATGCGCTGCACCACCTTGGTAAAATTGCCGGTGGCGTTATCAGGCGGCAGCAGCGCGACCTGCGAGCCCGTCGCCGGCGCGATGCGCGCGACCTTGCCGCGCAGCGTCTCGCGCGGAAAGCTGTCGACGGTGATCTCGACCGGCTGGCCCGGCTGCACATGCGTGAGCTGGGTCTCCTTGTAATTCGCGATCACATAGACCTGCGGCAGCGGCACCACGTTGATGAGGTTGGTGCCGATATTGACGTAGTCGCCGGGCTGCACCTGGCGCTCGCCGACGACGCCGTCGAACGGCGCTGTGATCCTGGTGTAGCCGAGCTTGAGCTTCGCACCCGCCAGCGTTGCCTTGGCCGCCGCGACATCGGCGGCGCGCTGCTTCCTGGTGCCTTGCAGGACTTCGAGCTGGTGCTGCTGGGCTGCGATCACGGCGCGGCTCGCACGCACGTCGGCCTGCGCCTTGGCGTAAGCAGCCACCGCCTGCTCAAGGCGCTGCCGCGTGCCGGCTTCGGTCTGCGACAGCGATTGCTGACGTTCCTGCTCCTGCCGTGCCTCGACCTCCATGGCTTCGGCGGAGAGCCGCGCGGCCTGCGCCTGCGCGATCGTCGCATATTGCAGCTCGACCTGGTTGGCCAGATTGTCGAGCGCGGCCTGGGCGGCGGCGACCGCAGCCTCGGACTGCGCGACCTGGGCCTCGTAATCGGCGGGATCGATCTGGATCAGGAGATCACCGGCCTTGACGCGCTGGAAGTCGGTGACGGCGACGGTCAGCACTTCACCCGAGACGCGACTGGAAAGCCGCGTCAGCTCGGCGCGCACATAGGCATCATTGGTGGTCTGGATCACCGCATTGCCGACCCATTCGTCGAAGCGCAGCGTCGCCAGCGCGACGAAGCCGAGCGCGACGATCACGGCGAATAGCGGGATCGCGAACCGGCTCCACAGTGAAGTGGCTGGCCGCTGCGTTGGTTTCGATGACGGGGCCGGTGTCGCGGCGGCAGCCGGGGGCGGGACTTGTTCCTGTTGACTCACGATTTCACCCCAAGTCGCTCTGCTCTCACCGCCGTCATTCCGGGGCGCCTCGAAGAGGCGAGCCCGGAATCTCGAGATTCTCAGGTGCGCAAGTGCGCACCATAGTTCGATGCTGCGCATCGCGCCTGGAATGACATTGAATCAATTGCTCAGACCGTCTTCTCCGGCCACCGGCACAGATCGTTGATCAGGCAGACCTCGCAGCGCGGCTTGCGCGCGAGGCAAGTATAGCGGCCATGCAGGATCAGCCAATGATGGGCATGCAGCATGAACTCGGCCGGGATCACCTTTTCGAGACCAAGCTCGACCTCCAGCGGCGTCTTGCCGGGCGCAAGCCCGGTGCGGTTGCCGACGCGGAAGACATGCGTGTCGACCGCCATGGTGTGCTCGCCGAAGGCCATATTGAGCACGACGTTGGCGGTCTTGCGGCCCGCTCCGGGCAACGACTCGATCTCGGCGCGCGTGCGCGGCACCTCGCCGCCGAACTCGCTCAGCACCTTGGCCGACAGCGCGATCACGTTCCTGGCCTTGGTGCGGTAGAGGCCGATCGTCTTGATGTACTCGCGTAAAGACTCCTCGCCGAGATCGAGCATCTTCTGCGGGGTGTCGGCCACCTCGAACAAGGCGCGCGTCGCCTTGTTGACGCCGGCATCGGTTGCCTGTGCCGACAGCACCACGGCGACCAGCAGCGTGAACGGATTGACGTGCTCGAGCTCGCCCTTCGGCTCCGGATTGGCCTTGCGGAAACGGCTGAAGACCTCATGGACCTCGGCGGGCGTCCAGCGCTTTATCGCCTTGAGCGTCTTTTTGGCGGGCGCGTTCGGCTTCGCGACGACCGCCTTTGTCTTCTTCTTCGGCACCGGCGCTTTACGCGGAGCCGGCTTGCGGGTGATTTTCGCCATGATCGGGATATACTGAGGGACGATGAGCACAGGCAACGAAATTGAGGGCAGCGATCCTGATCCGCGCGACGTGCAGATCTTCTCCGCGCGGCTGACGCCACACCGCTCGCTGAACCGCACCGGCTTCCTCGCCGTGATGCTGTTCCTGAGCGTGGTCAGCTTCGTCACGGGCCTCGCCTTCCTGATGATGGGTGCCTGGCCGGTGTTCGGTTTCTTCGGCCTCGACGTGCTCGTGATCTGGTGGGCCTTCAAGGCCAATTTCCGCGCGGCGCGGGCCAGCGAGGAGATCGTGGTCACGCCGTCGGAGCTGCGCGTGCGCCGCGTCAGCCATCGCGGCCAGGTCTCGGAATGGACGTTCAATCCGCTCTGGGTCCGACTCGACCAGGAGGTCGACGAGGAATACGGCATCGAGCACCTCTATCTGATCTCGCGCGGCCGCCGGCTGCTCATTGCCGGTTTTCTCGGTCCGGAGGAAAAATCGAGTTTTTACAATGCCTTGGTCGGCGCCCTGAATGCTGCCCGGCGCGGCCCGACCTACAATCCGGTGATCTGAGCGCAGTCAGAAATCGGGTGGTTTCCCACCCGTCCCTCTCCTACATTTCCAGTCATGATGACACTCGCCATACATGACCAGCGCCTGGCCGGGCCGGGCACCCAGAACGCCGCGCTCCGCGACTATGATTCGGTGCGCCGGGCGATCGCCTTCATCTCGGAGAACTGGCGCGCGCAGCCGACCATCGAGGCGATGGCGGATGCGGCCGGGGTCACGCCGGATGAACTGCACCATCTGTTCCGCCGCTGGGCCTCAATCACGCCGAAGGCTTTCATGCAGGCGCTCACCCTCGATCACGCCAAGGGCCTGCTGCGGGACTCAGCGAGCATCCTCGACGCCGCGCTCGACTCCGGGCTGTCAGGCCCCGGCCGGCTGCACGATCTCTTCGTGACCCACGAAGCGATGTCGCCGGGCGAATGGAAGAACGGCGGCGCCGGCCTGACCTTGCGTTACGGCTTTCACCCCTCGCCGTTCGGCACCGCGATCGTGATCGCGACCGACCGCGGCCTGTCAGGACTTGCCTTCGCCGATCACGGCGAGGAGAAGGTCGCGCTCGCTGACATGACCCGGCGCTGGCCGAACGCCACCTATGTCGAGGATCACGAAGGCACCGCGCCGCTCGCCGCGCGCATCTTCGATACGAAGCTGTGGCGGCCGGACCAGCCGCTGCGCGTGGTGATGATCGGCACCGATTTCGAGGTGCGGGTGTGGGAGACGCTGCTGAAGATCCCGATGGGGCGCGCGGTGTCCTATTCCGACATTGCCTGCAACATCAACAGCCCGAAGGCCTCGCGTGCCGTCGGCGCGGCAGTCGGCAAGAACCCGGTCTCGTTCGTCGTGCCCTGCCACCGCGCGCTCGGCAAGAGCGGCACGCTCACCGGCTATCACTGGGGCATCACGAGGAAGCAGGCGATGCTGGGCTGGGAGGCCGGACAGCTGGGGGTGCTGTAGGCACTGCAAGCACACTGCCGTAGGGTGGGCAAAGGCGCAACGCGCCGTGCCCACGATCTATCTCAAGTCGCTGACGCTGCGTGGGCACGCTACGCTTTGCCCACCCTACGGCAGCGTGCTTGCGGCAAAAGATCAGCCCGCCAGATCCAGCTTCGAGGCCACCGTCGAATCCGCGTTGAGGCGGTAGATGATCGGCACACCCGTCGCCAGCTCGCGCTTCAAAATGCCTTCGGGCGAGAGCTTTTCCAGCACCATGATCAGCGCGCGCAGCGAATTGCCGTGGGCGGCGACCAGCGTGCGCTTGCCGTTGAGCACGCCGGGCAGGATCTCCTGCACGTAGTACGGCAGCGCCCGCGCGAGCGTATCCTTCAGGCTTTCGCCGCCGGGCGGCGGCACGTCGTAGGAGCGGCGCCAGGTTAGCACTTGGTCCTCACCCCATTTCTTGCGCGCGTCGTCCTTGTTGAGGCCGGAGAGATCGCCGTAGTCGCGCTCGTTCAGCGCGAGGTTCTTCGTCGTCGGCAGGCCCTCCTGGCCGAGCTGGCCGAGAATGAGATCGAGTGTGTGCTGCGCGCGCGTGAGCACCGAAGTATAGGCGACGTCGAACACCAGGCCCTGCGCCTTCAGCTTGCGGCCGGCTTCCGTGGCTTCCTTGACGCCGAGCTCGGTCAGGTCAGGGTCCTTCCACCCCGTGAACAGGTTCTTCAGATTCCATTCGCTCTGGCCGTGGCGCACGAGCACGAGAAGACGTTCGCTCATTGACTGCTTTCCGTTAGGTTCGATTAAATGTCGGACAGGCCGAGCACGTCGGCCATGGAGTAGTGGCCCGGCTTCTTGCCATGCGCCCACAGCGCTGCCTTCAGTGCGCCATGGGCGAACAGCATGCGGTCCTCGGCCTGGTGCGACAGCGTCAGGCGCTCGAACGCGCCGAGGAAGGTGACGCTGTGATCGCCGGCGACGGTGCCGCCGCGCAACGAGGCGAAACCGATATTGCCCGGCCTGCGCGCGCCGGTGATGCCGTCACGGCCGCGCTCGGAATGATCATCGAGGGTGACGCCGCGACCGCTGGCTGCGGCCTGCCCCAGCATCAGCGCGGTGCCGGATGGCGCATCGACCTTCATGCGATGATGGGTCTCGACGATCTCGATATCAAAACTCTGGTCGAGCGCCTTGGCGACGCGCTTGACCACGGCGGCCAGCAGATTGACGCCGAGGCTCATATTGCCTGATTGCACCACGACCGCGCGGTTGGTGACGCTCTTGATCACGGCGTTGTCAGAGCCCGACAACCCGGTCGTGCCGACGACATGCACGATCCCGCGCTGTGCCGCGATCGCGACATTTGCAATGGTCGCCGCCGGAACGGTGAAGTCGAGGATGCCGTCGGCCTCCTTCGACATCGCCCAGAGGTCAGCGGAGAGCTTGATGTCGTTGGCCGGCAGTCCTGCGAGCACACCGGCATCCTTGCCGAGCAACTCCGAGCCGGGGGCCTCGAGCGCGCCGGCCAGCACCGCGCCTTTGCTCTCGGCAATCGCCCGCACCAGCGCGCGGCCCATCCGGCCACCGGCTCCAGCAACAATCAGGCGCATGTCGGACATGGTGTGATCCTCTCATGGCCGTTGTAGCGGGGGGACGCAGTTCCGGCAACCGAGGGGGGAGCAGCCGGGCTCCCCTCTCTAAAGCGTCATGGCCGGGCTTGTCCCGGCCATCCACGCCTTGCCACGCGCAAGAAGAACGTGGATGCCCGGGACAAGCCCGGGCATGACGACCCCTCGTGAACGTTCAAATGCGACGGCCCTCCCCTCCCGCGCAGGGGAAGACCAGCAGCACGCCTCAGCCGTCAGACGGCTGCGGGCCGTCATAGCCCTCGATGATGATGAGGTCGGCGACCGAGTGGGGCTGGCGCACCTTGATGTTGGCCTGGTATTCCGGCGAATTGTAGCAGGCGATCGCCGTCTCGTAGTCCGGGAATTCGATCACAACGTTGCGGGTGCGGCTGGCGCCTTCGACGGTGGTGAACTTGCCGGCGCGGACGACGAAGCGGCCACCCCACTTCTTGAAGATCGGACCGTTGGCGACGGCGTAGGGCTTGTAGCCCTCGTCACTGCTCACATCGACGCGCCCGATCCAGTAGCCTTTTGCCATTGTTCTTCTCCCTTGTTTGTTGATTAGCCGAGCGCTTGCGCGATCTCGGCCTGGATGGCTTCCGCGATCGCCTTCGGGTCGGCGGCTTCGACGACCGGCCGTCCGACGACGAGATAGTCGGCGCCGGCGGCGATCGCGCGGCCCGGCGTCATGATGCGCTTCTGGTCGCCGGTCGCCGAACCGACCGGCCGGATGCCGGGCGTGACGAGATGCATCTGGTGGCCGACGATCTTGCGCAAGGCCCCGACTTCCTCAGGCGAGGACACCAGTCCGTCGATGCCAAGCACCTGGGCCTGCTGCGCGCGGGCCTCGACCAGCTCGGAGACGCCGAGCCGATAGCCGGCCGCGTGCAGATCGTCCTCGTTGTAGGATGTCAGCACCGTGACGGCGAGGATCTTCAGGCTGGAATTGCCGCGGCCTTCGACCGCGCCCTTCATGGTCTGCGGATAGGCGTGCACGGTGAGGAAGGTGGCGCCAAGCCTGGTGATGCTTTCGACGCCTTGCATCACGGTGTTGCCGATGTCGTGCAGCTTGAGATCGAGAAAGACCTTCCTGCCCTTGTCGGCGAGCTTGCCGACCAGCGGCAATCCGCCGGCATAAGCGAGCCGATAACCGATCTTGTAGAAGGTGACGCTGTCGCCGAGACGATTGATCGTCGCCTCCGCGGCATCGACGCTGGGCAGATCGAGCGCGACGATCAGGCGGTCCTTGGGGGCGATCTCGGCTGGCGTCATGTCACCTCACATCATGCGTTGGGAAATGTCGATCAACTGCGCCACCAGCTCCTTCAACGCGGCGATATCGCCCTCGTTCTTGAGCCTGTCCATATCGTCATAGGCCTGGTCGGCAAAGGCGAGCGTGAGCTGGCTGGCAATCACGTTGGCGTGGCAGGAGGTCAGGATCAGCCTGAGCGCCTGGAGCGCACGGGCCGCGCCGAGCCGGCTCTGCGAGGCGCCGGCGAGCGCGAAGGCGCGGTTGCGAAACACATCGCCGCGCGCCTCGTGCAAATCATGCACGCGGCTGACCCAGTCGATCGCGTTCTTGAGAAGCGGCGGCACCGAGGCATTGTATTCGGGCGAGACGATCAGCACGCCATGGTGCGCGCCGATCATGCGCTTGAGGTTGATCGCGTGCTTCGGCAGGCCGGACTTGGCCTGGAGATCGCCGTCATAGATCGGCAGCGGAAAATCGGCGAGCGAGATGCGGGTGACGTCGACGCCGGCCCGGGCGAATTCATAGGCAGCGACCGCCGCCAGCTTCGCATTGTGCGAACCGGTGCGCAGCGAGCCGGGAATGATCAGGATCTTGGGGGCTGACATCCAATCCAATGCGTTCGGCGATACGAGCCCGCCGCGCAAAGAACCAAGCCGGCGGAATTAGTCCTTGCGATACACCCAGACGCGGGCGGGCGGAAGGTTCATCCAGATCCGTTCCGACGCCTCTGTGGACACGCCGGGCAGCGATTTCGGGATCGGCGGCACCACCGCATAGGTGAACTGGACGAAGGGCGCCCCGGGCGCAAGCGCCGTGAAGGCGTCGCGGATCAGCCGCAGCCGCGTCAGCATTGGTTTTGTCACCAGCGGCAGGCCGGAGACGACCGCGGAGGCCGGCGCGCTCAGGACGTTCCAGAGCGTGTCACGCAGGCGATAGGCATCGCCCTGCACAACCTTGGCCTGCGGATAGCGGTCGCGCAGCAGGGCGCAGAAACCGGGATTGTATTCGACGAGGACGAGACGCTTCTGATCGACGCCGCGCTCGATCAGGGCCGAGGTGATCGCGCCGGTGCCGGGCCCGAGCTCGACCACAGGCGCGTCCGAATCGATATCGACGTAATGGGCCATGGTCCGGGCCAGCAGCTTGCCCGACGGCATCACGGCGCCCATGTGCAGGGGCTTTTCGATCCATGATCTGAGGAAGCGCACCTCGTCATCGAGACGAGGCTTCTTCAACGCACGCGCGGACGATGGCAATGGCATGTCAGGACCGGACGGGACCGCGGGACCGCGGCGTGTCAGAAAATGGTCATAAAGACGTATAGGCCGAAGGCGGTATGGTCAAGCCGGGTCAACTCGCCCGATTACCGAAGAAATCCTTGACCTTGGCGAAGAAGCCCTCGGATTCCGGCTGGGTGTTGCCGGAGGATAGCTTTTCGAACTCGGCCAGCAATTCCTGCTGCTTCTTGGTGAGGTTCTGCGGGGTCTCGACCACGACCTGAACATACATGTCGCCCATCTGGCGCGACCGCAGCACCGGCATGCCTTTTGATGCAATGCGGAACCGGCGGTTCGACTGGGTCCCGGCCGGCACTTTCACCTTGGCCTTGCCCTTCTCGATGGTCGGCACCTCGAATTCGCCGCCGAGCGCCGCCGTCACCATCGAGATCGGCACACGGCAATGCAGATCGGCGCCGTCGCGCTGGAAGAACTGGTGCTGGGCCAGCGACAGGAAGATGTAGAGGTCGCCGGGCGGACCGCCGCGAACCCCTGCCTCGCCCTCGCCGGCGAGCCTGATCCTTGTGCCGTCCTCGACGCCCGGGGGGATGTTGACCGAAAGATTCCGCTCGCGGGTGACGCGGCCCTGGCCCGAGCAGGACGGGCAGGCATCCTCGATCATCTGGCCGCGGCCCTGGCAGCCCGGACAGGTCCGCTCCAGCGTGAAGAAGCCCTGCGACTGCCGCACGCGGCCGGCGCCGCCGCAGCTCGAGCAGGTCTTCGGCTTGGTTCCCGCCTTGGCGCCGATACCCGAGCAGGCCTCGCAGGTGACCGAGACCGGAATCTCGATCTGCGCGGTCTTGCCGCCGAAGGCTTCCTCGAGCGTGATTTCCATGTTGTAGCGCAAGTCGGCGCCGCGCTCGCGGCCGCCGCGGCCGCGCTGCCCGGCCATGCCGAACAGATCTTCGAAAATGTCGGAGAAGGAAGAGGCGAAACCCGCGCCGAAGCCGGCGCCACCGCCGCCCTGCTCGAAGGCGGCATGGCCGTAACGGTCATAGGCCGCGCGCTTGTCCTTGTCCTTCAGGACCTCGTAGGCCTCGTTGATTTCCTTGAACTTGACTTCGCTGGTGTCGTCCCCGGGATTGCGGTCCGGGTGGAACTTCATCGCCAGCTTGCGGAACGACGATTTCAGAACGGATTCGTCGGCATCGCGTTCGACTTCGAGGGTTTCGTAATAGCAGCGCTTGGTGGACGTGGACATGTGGGACTCGGTCTATCCAATCGCGATTCAAGTCGGAGCGAAACGACGTCGCCACACGACGATATAGGCAGCCTTCTGCTTGGCGGCAGAGGGCAGCGCGGCGGCGTTCAGCATAACGGCTGGGAATTGATCGATCGTAACGGGCGACCCGCCCGTCCGTCCCGACACGACGGCCTCCCCCGCGAAGGAGGAGGCCGGTAGAGCGTGTGGGGTCCAAGCCGTCCGCATCATGACCCTCTTGGGGTTCAGGCGGACTTCTTGTTGTTCTTGTCGTCGTCGACTTCGGTGAATTCCGCGTCGACGACGTCGTCCTTGGCCGCATCCTTCTTGGCGTCGGCCTCGGCCTGCTGCTTGTACATGGCCTCGCCGAGCTTCATCGAAGCCTGGGCCAGCGTCTGGGTCTTGGCCTTGATCGCCTCGGCATCGTCGCCCTTCAGCGCTTCCTTGAGGTCGCCGACGGCATCCTCGATGGCGCGGCGCTCGGTCTCACCGACCTTCGAACCGTGCTCGGCCAAAGCCTTCTCGGTCGAATGCACCAGACCATCCGCCTCGTTCTTGGCGGTCACGGCCTCGCGGCGCTTCTTGTCCGCCTCGGCATTGGCCTCGGCGTCCTTGACCATCTTCTCGATGTCGGCTTCCGACAGGCCGCCGGAGGCCTGGATGCGGATCTGCTGCTCCTTGCCGGTGGCCTTGTCCTTGGCCGAAACGTTGACGATGCCGTTGGCGTCGATGTCGAAGGTCACCTCGATCTGCGGCATGCCGCGCGGAGCCGGCGGAATGCCCATCAGGTCGAACTGGCCGAGCATCTTGTTGTCGGCCGCCATTTCACGCTCGCCCTGGAAGACGCGGATGGTGACCGCGTTCTGGCTGTCCTCGGCGGTCGAGAACACCTGGCTCTTCTTGGTCGGGATCGTAGTGTTGCGGTCGATGATGCGGGTGAACACGCCGCCCAGCGTCTCGATGCCCAGCGACAGCGGGGTGACGTCGAGCAGCAGCACGTCCTTGACGTCGCCCTGGAGCACGCCGGCCTGGATCGCAGCGCCGATCGCCACGACTTCGTCCGGGTTGACGCCCTTGTGCGGCTCCTTGCCGAACAGCTGCTTCACGACTTCCTGGACCTTCGGCATGCGCGACATGCCGCCGACCAGAACCACTTCGCCGATCTCACCGGCGGTGACGCCGGCGTCCTTCAGCGCCTTGCGGCAGGGCTCGACGGTCTTCTGGACGAGGTCGTCGACCAGCGCTTCGAACTTGGCGCGGGTGAGCTTCATCGTCAGATGCTTCGGGCCGGTCTGGTCCGCGGTGATGAAGGGCAGGTTGATCTCGGTCTGCGTCGTCGAGGACAGCTCGATCTTGGCCTTTTCAGCGGCTTCCTTCAGGCGCTGCAACGCGAGCTTGTCGTTGCGCAGGTTGATGCCCTGCTCCTTCTGGAATTCGTCGGCGAGATAGCCGACCAGACGCATGTCGAAATCTTCGCCGCCGAGGAAGGTGTCGCCGTTGGTCGACTTCACCTCGAACACGCCGTCGCCGATCTCGAGGATCGAGATATCGAACGTGCCGCCGCCGAGATCGTACACGGCGATCGTGCCGGTCTTGGTCTTGTCGAGGCCATAGGCGAGCGCGGCCGCGGTCGGCTCGTTGATGATGCGCAGCACTTCGAGGCCCGCGATCTTGCCGGCGTCCTTGGTCGCCTGGCGCTGGGCGTCGTTGAAGTAAGCGGGAACGGTGATGACGGCCTGATCGACCTTCTGGCCGAGATGGGCTTCCGCGGTCTCCTTCATCTTCTGCAAGATGAACGCCGAGACCTGCGAGGGCGAGTAGGTCTGGCCGTCGGCCTCGACCCAGGCGTCGCCGTTGGAAGCCTTCACGATCTTGTAGGGGACGAGCTTCTTGTCCTTCTCGACCATCGGGTCGTCGTAGCGGCGGCCGATGAGGCGCTTCACTGCGAAGAAGGTGCGCTCGGGATTGGTGACGGCCTGGCGCTTGGCCGGCTGGCCGACGAGGCGCTCACCGTCGTCCGTCACGGCGACGATCGAAGGCGTCGTGCGCATGCCTTCGGAATTCTCGATGACTTTGGCGTTCTTGCCATCCATCACGGCGACGCACGAATTCGTGGTGCCGAGGTCGATCCCAATGACCTTTCCCATGGTCCTGATATCCTTGTTTTTGCGGCAGGTTGGCTGGGCCCAGAAGGCACCCGACCGAAACCCCCTAAGATCAAACATCCGCGATATTGCGATGATTGAGGCTCATATAGGAGGGGGGGAGGGGCCCGCAAGGACCGAAGCTACGTTTCTGCCGTGAAAACATTGGGTTTTGGACGATGATATCCGGGCTTCACCGCCCTTGCGGGTGAGGAATTATTAACAGGTTCAGGCTTCAGCAAGCCCCCGCTACCGCAAGCC